>CATYEA010000023.1 GCA_958405355.1 uncultured Lachnospiraceae bacterium | reverse complement strand
CACAAAGGAATCCACGCCATTTAAGACCGCATTTTCCCGTGCCTGATCCACAGCCAACTGGGACGCATCCACGCCGGTCACATGAGCCGCACCGCCGAGGGCCGCATTTAAAGCAAAGGAACCGGTATGAGTGAAACAATCCAGCACTTCAAAACCCTTGCTTAAATTTCCTACTGCTTTCCGGTTCTCTTTCTGGTCCAGGAAGAAACCAGTTTTCTGTCCGTCTTTCACATCGACCATGTATTTGACACCATTTTCCACAATCGGCACTTTCGTATCAAAGGCTTCACCAATGAAGCCCTTCACCCGCTCCATGCCTTCCTGTTGGCGAACCTTCGCATCGCTCCGCTCATAGACGCCGCGAATCCGGATTCCGTCTTCCGCCATAACTTCTTTTAACAAATCAATAATCTGCATTTTATATTTATCAATGCCCAGGGCCAGCGACTGAACCACAAGGACATCCGAAAATTTATCCACGACCAGTCCCGGAAGGAAGTCGGCCTCGCCAAAAATCACCCGGCAGCTCTCCGTGTCAATGACCTTTTTCCGGTATTCCCAGGCGTTTTTTACACGCATTCTTAAAAATTCTTCATCTATCTCCTGATCCACATTCCGCGTCATCATGCGGATGCGAATTTTTGAAGCATTATTTATAAATCCACGGCCCATCGGATATCCGTCAAAATCCCGGACAATAACATCCCCGCCGTTATCATAATTACCCATCACCGTATCGATTTCATTATCAAAAACCCAGGCACCTCCGGCCTTTAACGTCCGGCCTTCGCCCTTTTTCAATGTTACGATTGCTGTTCCCATCATTTTCCCTCTTTACTACGATTTCTTATATCTATTTACTTTACCATTGCCATGAAAGGGAATCAAGAATATTTTTTTCATGACGCATATTTTGTCCATCCTACGGCATAATATATCTATGAAGAAAAATTTTATTCTTTGTGGTCTGGCGGGTTGGTGTATGGAAGTACTGTGGACCGGACTGGGCTCCATAGTGTCACGTGACCCCAAGCTGACCTGCCGGACTTCTGTGTGGATGTTTCCAATCTATGGAATGGCTGCTTTTTTGTCTCCCATCAGCAGACGGCTGAATGGCAAAAGTACATTCTTTCGAGGAGGTTTATATACATTACTTATTTTTGCCACGGAATACACCACCGGTGCGGTTCTGAAAAAATATCACCGCTGCCCCTGGGATTACAGTGAACAGCCTGCAAATATCAATGGATTAATCAACCTGTGCTACACGCCTTTATGGTTTGGCGCCGGTCTGTTTTTTGAAAGAATGCTATCTAAAGCTAATGCAAAATGAGGCACAAGCCCTAAACGGCCTGTGCCTCATTTATCTTATACTTCCAGCACCAGAAACTGGTAGCCTTTCATCAGAATCCGGCTGCCATGCTCTGATTTTTCCGGCTGACTAATATCCCCGGATTCACCGTTTCGGCTGGCGCCCGACCAATCACTGCAGTTATCAATCAGGATTTTCTTGACTTCCCCGGGAACAAAAACTTCTCTTGACTCCATCTGATAATTTGCCAGCACCAGTAATGTTTTCTCTTTACCTTTCCGGTAAAATCCCATAAAATTCTTCAACTCTTCAAAGGCCGGCACCTGTTTTCCGTAAACTACAGCTTCACCGTATTCCGGGTTCGTTCTCATAGAAATCAGTTTCTTATAAAAGTTCAGCACAGAATCTGCCCGGTCTTTCTGCTCTTCCACATTAATCTCATGATAATTTTCATTTTCCTTAAGCCATGGCTCCTTCACCGAGAATCCGGCATGGATTTCTCCGGTCCACTGCATCGGTGTCCGGGCATTATCCCGGCTCATTTCTGCAATAACTTTCAAGGCTTCGGATTCATCCAGGCCATGTTCCAAAGCTACATGATACTCGTCAATAGTATTGATATCGTCCACTTCCTGAATCGATTTAAACGTCTTATTTGTCATCCCGATTTCCTGTCCCTGATAGAGGAAAGGCAGACCAAAGGTCATCAAAGAGATTCCGGCAAGCATTTTTTTGCTTGTCTCATTGACATCACCCTCCGGAAGATAGCGGCTGACACCTCTCGGCTCATCATGATTTTCAATAATATTTGCCATCATGCCAATGTCCTGAGAAACCTGCTTACTCTTATAAACAGCATCTCTGAATTCATCCGGACTTATCTTCCGACAATCATACCATCCCTTTTCGCTTCCGCCCAAAATATGCGGCGCAAAATCAAAAATCGATTCAAAGCAGCCGTCATTTCCGATATACCGCTCCAACTCTTCCGGCCGGAAATCAAAAAGCTCACCAATAGTAAACGCATGGTACGGCTCGAAAGCTTCCTGTTTCATTTCCTGCAGGAAATCGTGTACTCCTTCGGCATATTTAAGCATTTCCGTACCGGAACACATTCCGTCCTCTCTATCCGCCGGAAAGTCCTGAAACCGCAAATCCTTCTTTATATTAATGATGGCATCCAGACGGAATCCGGCGATACCCTTCTCAAGCCACCAGCGAATCATTTTATAAATCTCCTGACGCAGTTCCGGATTTTCCCAATTTAAATCCGGCTGTTCTTTGGCAAACATATGAAGATAGAACAGATTGTCATATCCCGGAAGTTTTTCCCATACGCTGCCTCCAAAATAGGAACGCCAGTTACACGGCGGATTACCGTTCTTTCCTTCCTTAATATAAAAATACTTCCCGTATTTACCAAAAGGGTCTTTTAAGGCTTTCTGAAACCACTCATGCTGGTCCGAACAATGATTCACGACCAAATCCATGACAATAGCAATGTCCCGTTTCTTTGCCTCCGCCAACAGCTCGTCCATATCCTCCATGGTCCCAAAGGCCGGGTCAAGGGCATAATAATCGGAAATATCATAGCCCTGGTCCACAAAAGGCGATTGATAAATCGGAGAAATCCAGACAATTCCCACGCCCAGTTCCTTTAAATAATCCAGTTTTTCAATAATTCCCCGCAAATCACCGATACCGTCGTTATTTCCATCCTTAAAGCTTTTTGGATATATCTGATAGGCCACCTTGCCGTGCCACCATTTTTTCTTCATCATTTTACCGCTCCTCACTTTGAAATTCTGTATGATTATGTTATTATACGATTAAATATAGGAATTTTCTTCCGTTTTTCCCGGTTTTTATTACACGATTCTGCGATTAACTGCAAAAAGGAGGATTTTTATGAAAGTCAAAAGAACTTTGTCCATTGATGAAGCTAAATTAAAAGAAAAAGCGCCTCATGGCGATGTCTTTTTTCCCTTTCAATACCATTTAACCCATCTGAACACCACTTCTCCCGAGGTGTCGATTCACTGGCATCCTGAAATGGAGCTTTCCATGATTACCTCCGGCCAGGCTCACTACTCCATTGACTTTCAGGATTACAAAGTATCCGAAGGAGATATTATCTGTATCCAGCCAAATCTTCTTCACTCGGCCAAAATCCATCCAAAGGAAACCCTGACTTCCGACTCCTTTGTGTTTCACCTGAATCTTCTGGGTAATTCTCCGGCAGACGTCTGCACACTGCGATATTTTACACCAATTACCGAGGGCACTTTGAAACTCCCTCAGATTATTTCTAAAGAAAATCCCATGTATTCGGAGTTGAAAAAACATTTTGAGCTGCTCACTGACTGCTGCCGTCAAAAAGCAACCGGATATGAACTTGAAATCAAAGCGCTGCTCTTTCACCTGCTTTGCATGATTATTTCCAGCCCACAGACTCACCGCACAACACCGGACAATACCCATAGCGAACGGATGAAGCGCATATTTAATTATCTGCATGACCATTATTCCGAGGATATTTCCGTTGAGGATGCAGCCAGTCTCTGCGGTATTACTCCATCCCATTTTATGCACTATTTCAAAGAAAAAAGCGGAACCACCTTCACCCAATATTTAAACCAATACCGGCTGAATCAGTCCGCTTTACTTTTAAGCCAGGGCATCCCTGCCGCCGAAGCCGCCTTCGCCTGCGGCTTCAATAATCTGCCTTATTTTTATAAACGCTTCCGGGAATACTATCGGATGACACCCCGGGAATTTCAACTGCGAAAATAAACTATTTTGGGAGCCGTTCATTTAATTTCGGGTAAATACGCTCCCGAAACCATGGTTCAGAAGAGGCTTTCACCGCCTCTTCCAGTCCAAACCAGGCCACGCCGCTGTTTTCATCCGGCTTCATGTGAAGACTTTCCTCCTCGGAAGCTTCCAACAGGTAGGTGACATTCAAATGCAAATGTGAGGATACATAGGCCCCATGTTTCACATGTCCGTCCACCGTCAGCACTTCCAGGGAATAAATATCCTCCGTCACCGGATGTACCTGCCGGATACCGCTCTCTTCCTGAACCTCCCGCAAAGCGACCGACAGCAAATCTTCCTCTCCATCCGCATGTCCGCCCATCCAGGACCAGGAATCATAAATGTTATGATAAACCATCAGCACTTTCGTCCGCGCTTTATTTACGACCCAGGCCGAAGCTGTCATATGCACCAGGGCATTTTCCCTTGAAAAAATATTTTCCTGATGTTTCAGACAATATAGCATCAATTTTTTATCCTGCTCTTCCTGTTCATTTCCCGGTTGGTATTGTTCAATTTGCCGGATTAACTTCATAAATTATTTCCTCCGTTTTGATTTACTTTTTTCGGCTTCTGCCTTATAATATCTAAGTTAGACTAAAATCGAGGTGATACACCATGACAAATAAGCAAAAGGGCATTATATGTATTCTTATCTCCGCCTTTTCCTTCGCGCTGATGAATTTATTTGTTCAGCTTGCTGGAGATATCAATCCGATTCAGAAAAGCTTTTTCCGGAATCTGATTGCCTTTTTATTTGCGGCTGCCATTTTATTTAAAGAACATGATTTTTCATTTCAGAAACGTAATCTGAAATATCTTATCCTTCGTTCAACTTTGGGAACAATTGGAATTTTATGTAATTATTACGCCCTGGGACACTTGCTTCTGTCCGATGCTTCCATGCTCGGAAAGCTGTCGCCTTTTGTCGTTCTCATTTGTTCCTACATCTTTTTAAAAGAAAAAATGCACGGCTTCCAGGTTTTCAGTATTGTTGTTGCCTTTATCGGCAGCCTGTTTATCATCCGGCCCGGCTTTTCCCTGACAGAAATGCTGCCGGCTCTGATGGGGCTGATCGGCGCCATCGCCGCAGGCTCGGCCTACACCACCGTACGATATCTTGGACTTCGGGGTGAAAGGGGACCTTTTATTGTTTTTTTCTTCTCCGCATTTTCCTGTATTGCCGTTCTTCCTTATATTATACTGAACTTTGAACCAATGACAATGAAACAGCTCGGCACACTGCTCCTGGCCGGTGTTGCCGCATCGGGCGGTCAGTTTGGCGTTACCTATGCCTATAAATTTGCCCCGGCCCGGGACATTTCCATTTATGATTACACGCAGGTCATTTTTGCGGCCGTTCTTGGCTTCGTCGTATTCGGCGAACTGCCGGATGGTCTCAGCCTGATTGGTTATATCATTATCTGCGGTATATCCCTTTTAATGTATATGTATAATATGGGTTATTTAAAAATACGAAAGGATGCAACACACCATGAACAAGACTAAAAACACCTTACTGCTTCTTTTGACAGCCTTTATCTGGGGCGTCGCCTTTGTCGCTCAAAGCGTGGGTATGGACTATGTAGGTCCTCTGACCTTCAATGCTTCCCGATTTATCATCGGCGCAGTTTTCCTCATTCCGTGTATCGCATTTCTGGATACACTGAAAAAAAAGGATACGGACACTTCCGGCAAGCCTTCGGCCAATTCCGAATCTCAGGATAAGAAAACACTCCTGATTGGGGGCTTGTGCTGCGGCATCGCTATTGCCGTTGCCAGCACTCTGCAGCAATATGGCATATCCATGACCACCGTCGGAAAGGCCGGTTTTATCACAGCCCTATACATCGTTATTGTTCCTATACTTGGCATTTTTCTTAAGAAAAAGCCACGGCTGATTATCTGGGTCAGCGTTATCCTCGCCCTGGCCGGGCTGTATTTCTTGTGTATGACAGACAGTCTCAGCTTCAGCAAAGGCGATACCATGGTGCTTCTCTGTGCCCTGGCCTTCTCCATACATATTTTAATTATTGATTATTTTTCACCAAAGGTTGACGGTGTACGAATGTCCTGTATCCAGTTTTTCATCGCCGGAATTCTCTGCGGTATTCCGGCACTGATTTTTGAACATCCGGAGTTTTCTTCTCTGATTGCCGCCTGGGCTCCGATTCTCTATGCAGGAATCCTCTCCTCCGGTGTGGCTTACACGCTCCAGATTGTAGCTCAGAAAAACTATGATCCGACCATTGCTTCGCTGATTTTAAGCCTGGAATCGGTATTCAGCGTTCTCGCCGGCTGGGTCATTCTGCATCAGGCCCTTGCGCCCAGGGAAATCTTCGGCTGCGTTCTCGTATTTATTGCGATCATTCTGGTACAGCTTCCAGAACGGAACACCTTTATTAAAAAATGAAAATCTCTTCAATCGGTATGCCGACGGCTCTGGAAATATCCACAGCCAATTTAAGAGACGGATTGTACTGGGCTTTTTCCAGACGCATAATCGTCTCCCGACGAACACCGACTTTTTCCGCCAGCTGCTCCTGGGTCAATCCCACCTGCTGGCGGTATTTTTTTAAATGACATATAAATTCAGCCATAATCATTCACCTTCGTCTTCCCAATCTGCCGAATCCATCTGGTCATAACGGTACAATAAATATTCATTTAGAAATTGAACTAAACCACAAATCAATGAGATTCCTGAAGTCAATAAGACAGCCACGGTACCGGCGCTTACACGACTTCCCGTTATCCCCACAAGAAGAATCAGCAAAAAAGTCAAACGATATCCTACTCTCAGCGCTTTTAATTCAGCTTCCCGGCGATTTTTCCGAAAGCGTTCATCCGCCAGGACATTGGACATTTTTCCTTCATAAAAGAACCCGAAAAAGCCAAAAAAGATAAAAAATACAAAAGGGAAAATAATACCGTAAACCAGATAGGTCCAGATTCCCAGGAAGCCAATAAAGCCCAAAAATCCCAGATATCCGAACTTCGGACTGATTTTCCGTGTCCGGCCTGTCCGCTTACTCTCCCGCTTCACGACTAATCCGCTGACAATCAGGGAAACAACCAGATAAGCAACGTATAAAAGCACCAAAATCAACGCCAGAATCATCGGCACATCCTTAATCTGGAACTGATAACTGCCGAAATCCATCGGATAAACCAACCGCCCGTCATTAAAGATCAGAGAATATCCGATAGCCGCCGCTGTACATATGGCGCAAATCACTCCTAAAATAATTAATCGTTTCAAGTTCCTTTTTGACATAAGCTTTTCCTCCCCGGCTCAGAATTTCCCACAGAACAAAAAAGTGATATATTTATCTCTTCTATACTGAGACAAATATATCACTCTCTAATAGCATTGTCAATATAAAAAGTGCGAAATATATCACTTTTTAACAGCCGATATCTGCTAATACTTCTTTCAATGTTTCCGCAGACTCTTTCAGATTTTTCTGTTCCTCTTCATCCAAATCAATTGGCACCAGGCTTTCCAAACCATCCTTTCCGACAATCGCCGGCATACTCAAAACCACATCGTCTATACCATACTCTCCGTGCATCCGGCTGGAAATCGGAAGAATCGATTTTTCATCCCGGACAATGGCCTCACAAATTCGGCGCACCGACATGGCAATACCGTAATATGTGGCTTTCTTCTTGGCTATAATCTCATAAGCACTGTTCTTAACCGTATCTGCAATCCGAGCCGCCGCCTTTTCATACTTATGCCTGCCCCGCATTTCGTAAAAATTCCGCAGAGGCACACCGGAAACATTGGCGCTGCTCCATGCCGCAATCTCGCTGTCTCCATGTTCACCGATAATAAAGGCATGAACACTCCGGCTGTCCACACCAAGATACTCACCAATTTCATATTTTAAACGGGATGTATCGAGGACCGTGCCCGAACCAATGACCCGATTCTCCGGAAAACCACTGATTTTTAAAGCCGCATAGGTGAGAATATCTACCGGATTGGAAACAATCAATAAAATGCCCTGACAGTCCCGCTTTGAAATCTCCGGAATAATTTTCTGAAGGATTGCCACATTTTTATGCACCAGATCCAACCGGGTCTCCTCCGGTTTCTGATTGGCCCCCGCCGTAATGATAATAATCGCTGCATCCACAATATCATCATAGCTTCCCGCATAAATTTTCATCGGACGTCCAAATGGCAGGCCGTGACTGATATCCATCGCTTCACCTTCCGCCCGGTCCGTATCTGCATCAATCAACACCATTTCCGAAAACAAACCACTCTGCATCAAGGCAAAAGCTGATGCCGAGCCTACAAAACCACAGCCGATCATGGCTACTTTTCTTAAATTCACTTCCTGGCAATTCTTTTCCATGTAAAAACCTCCTGTCACTTGGTATTTTATACAAAAAGAATTATCATATACCCAAATCATCCCGGATTTTTGAAGTCTTAAAAATAACTATGGCGAAATCAACCCGTTCGCTGATTCCGCCATTTTATCCTTTGTAAATATTCATTTTCTTATTTCTCCAACAATTCTAAGTATTTCTCCCTTTCTTCTTTCGGCACCTTTAAAGCTTCCATCGCTTTTTCTGCAGACAATGCCATCGTCTCCATCAGATTTCTGATGGAAGCAAGTCTTTCTTCTGCTACACCACTCTCATGGCCCTCACGTAAACCTTCAGCATGACCCTCAAGTCGTGCATCTGCCAATTCTTCCCACAACCGCATATACTTTACACCTACTTCCTGACTGCTTTTAAGCATATCAATCTGGTCCGCAAGCTTCCGTACACGTGAGTCCTCGATGTTCTTTCCATACCGTTCAGGATCTTCTACATAATGTAAAAATTCAACAAGCCTTCGCGGAACCTCATCATCATTTTTACCGTGAGTATTTAAGAATATCCTCGCAGCACCATCATTCATCGACATACCTTGGACTTCATCACAGGTCATATGAAACGTGTACTTATACTTGTCTTCCCCAAACAAATCAAATGGCGCAATAAAGATGACATAGACAGTAGGGTTCCTTCGTCTGCTCTGCAGCACTAAACCGGATGGCTGGTATCTCTCTGTCGCTAAAAATAATGGACAGAATATTCCTGCTAATCTCCGGATCACTCATAGCCGTATCAAAAAGGAAACGGTCCAGCAATGTCAGATCCTTTAACTGTTTGCGCCCTTGCTTTTGTTCTTGTCTGTTTTCCAATAGATTTCCTCCTTCATCGTAGCATATTTTTTTATGTATCGCAAGAACAGGTTAGCACACGTCTGTTGTGAATTCTGTCAAAGTTGGTTGTCGAACCGCTTTTATTCATCGACAAAAATATCCGAATAGATATACCCATTCGGGCATACATTTTATTTGTATGAATATATAAATCTATGAATCTCCAAATGCTGTTCATCAATATCATATTTCATCACATAGATTTCATAATCCCCCGCCTCTTCTGGCAGTGTATTATATTTCTTTAAAATTTTGTTATAAATTGAAAAATAATCGTCTCCCTCATTGTCAAAAAGCATCATCGATGAAATATAAATTTTTAACTCCGATTTCATTTCAGAACTTAAAATCCAATTTTCTCCATTGATAATACTATCCTCTAATTTACTGGTATCCTCTTTATCATAATAAACATCAATTTTAGAATATTCCCTTTTATCCTGCTCAAAGAATTCTCCATAGTTTTCTCTGATTAATTCTCCATCGGCCGGAAGCTCCGCATCTATGATACTTTTATAATTATTAATTTCGCTATAATTATAAGCAATATTTTTATTGTAATCTTCTGAAAACATTGGGAACATCCAAAATGCCCCATAAATAAATAATAAAAAACCGATAATAAAGCCGCCCACAATATTTTTAGTACATTTAATCCCTGCTCTTTTATATTTAATGCCCAACACGATAGACAAAATCGGGACTGGCAGCCACAACCAAAAGGCCCATGTTGTTTTTACAAAATCAAATCCATGGACATGGGTAATATCCATGATAAAAGCCCAGGTACGCATAGCGCCAATCAGGCTAAAAAGAGTTAAAATAAATAGTATGCGCAACGCATTTTTTACAAATGATGGATTATCAATGCTTTTTATATCCTTCGATTTTTTATTGCTTTTTAAACCCTCTTCCAGATTCACAAATTTTTCTCCGATGAAACAAATAAGTTCCGGAGTACATTGTTCTTTTTGAATAATTATGATCAGATTTTTCTTTCCGTATTTCAGATAAATGTTTTCATCAGTCTCTACGTACCTGGTAATTTCTGAATAATTTATTTTATAGGTTATCGTTTCGCCTTGCCTTATAAAATAATTTTTATAGAATTCCGTGTGGAAATTTGTATCCACAATTCCTTTCTTCTGTCTGTTCTTAAATGTCTGTTCGGCCATATTTTCCAGCCTTACTTTATAAACAATCAAAACAAGCAACTCACAAAATGCAAAAAATATCAGTCCGCTGACAAAACTCCTGGCAATAATCCCTATAATTATACTGGCAATCATATTTAAAACAGAACCGCCAAGAACATATTCCCAATAAACCTGAGGGAAATAACGGGCCATCTTCTTATACTCATGTGCATCCACAAAACTCTCACAAGCATATAAGAGTTCTTCTTTTAATTCATCTCTCTCCATCTATGTCACCTCATAGATACCTTAACACAGAGCCTCCATCCCGTCAAATTTATCATAAAATGATCATACATCCATTCCCAGAATATTTCCAATGACTTCCCGCACCGTAGAGATTTTCTGTATTTTATCCACATTGGCGCCGCAGAAAACAAGACCATTTTCTACATCGCCCTGAACCGCCCGAATGAGAGCATCGGTAATACAGTAGGGAATGGCCGCCGGATTACAATTTTCCAGACATTGTTTACAATGGATTTCATCCCGTTTTCCCCGGGCAACTCTTTCAAGAAAAGCATTTTTGATGCCCCGGCCCGGCATCCCCACCGGACTTTTTATAATGACAACATCTTCTTTTGTTGCTTTAATATAAGCTTCTTTAAAGTTTTTGTGGGCATCGCATTCCTCCGTTGCCACAAAAGGTGTTGCGGCCTGAATGCCGGAAGCCCCCAGTGAAAGGGCATGTTGGGTCTTCTCCGCTGTGTCGATACCTCCCGCTACAACGACAGGAATTTCTTTTTCGTATTTTTCACCATATTCATGACACACATGGATAATCCGCCGGATTTCCTCATCATAATCGGCCATCATATGGTTTATATCAGCATCGCTGCCCTTGGCAAAGGGCAGCAGCTCTTTTTCCGAAAAGCCCAGATGACCGCCCGCCAAAGGTCCTTCGATCACGACCATATCCGGAACGCGATGGTGATTTCTGTCCCAGAGACGGCAGATAACTTTTGCAGCTTTCTCTGAAGAAACAATGGGTGCAATTTTGACCGCAGAATCCCGGACGTATTCGGGCAGATTTCTCGGCAGTCCCGCACCGGAAATAATCACATCCACACCGGCCCGAACAGCCGCTGTCACATACTCTTTATAATTTCTTGTAGCAACCATAATATTAGCACCAATAATACCGCCTTTGGCTTTTTCTTTCGCCAAAGCAACCTGCTCTTTGATAGCTTTTAAATTGGCCTCTAAAGGGTTCTTTTCAAAATCGGGACGATAAAATCCAATCTGAGCCGTAGAAATAACGCCGATACCACCTTCTGCTGCCACGGCGCCTGCCAGAGACGAAAGGCTGACTCCGACACCCATGCCTCCCTGTATGATTGGCAGTTTTGCCGTTAACTCCCCGATTTTTAATGGTTTAATCTGTTTTGATTTCATGATTTTCTCCTAAAAATGACGGAACCGCTCATAACGTTCCCCGGCAATAGCTTCCGGCGCCATCTTATCATAGCGCTTAAAAAATTCAATCATGGCCTGCTTCATTTTCTCTGCCAACGCTTCACCATTATCCACATGAACCGGCTCCGGTTCAGCAAATACTCTGTCAACGACTTTCAATGCTTTCAAATGCTCTGATGTCATTTTCATAACCTCGGCCGCCTCATCGGCCCGTTTACCGTCCTTCCATAAAATGGCGGCAAAGCCCTCCGGTGAAAGTACCGAATAGACGGAATTCTCCAGACACCAGACTTCATTGCCTACGGCCATAGCCAATGCGCCGCCGCTGCCGCCTTCACCGATAACAATGGATAAAACCGGCACAGTCAGCCCGGCCATTTCCATAAGATTCCGTGCAATGGCTTCGCCCTGTCCCCGCTCTTCCGCTTCGATACCGCAAAAAGCTCCGGAAGTATCTACAAAACAAACAATGGGACGACGAAACTTCTCCGCCTGCTTCATGAGACGCAATGCCTTGCGGTAACCCTCCGGATTTGGCATACCAAAGTTCCGCTCCACCTGTTCTTTCAAGTCACGGCCCTTCTGCTGTCCGATGATTGTCACCGGACGCCCGTCCAGAAAACCAATACCGCCCACAATGGCCGGGTCATCCTTCACATTTCGGTCTCCATGAAACTCCATAAAATCCTCAAAAATATGTTCAATATAATAAAGACTTGTCGGACGGTCCGTTTCCCTGGCAATCCGTACCCGATCCCATGCTGTAAATTCCATTTGTCCTACGCCTCCCTATTTACCAAATGATGTGCCCGAATGAGCTGAAACAAACACTGTTTTAAATCTTTGCGTTCCACAATCTTATCGATAAATCCATGTTCCAGCATAAATTCCGCCCTCTGAAAGCCTTCCGGCAGCTTCTGCCCAATGGTCTGTTCGATGACCCTTTGACCGGCAAAGCCAATCAGTACGCCCGGCTCCGCAAGAATCACATCGCCAAGCATGGCAAAGCTGGCCGTCACACCGCCGGTCGTTGGGTCGGTAATCACCGAAAAATACGGCAGACCGGCCCTCCCGTGGGCTTCCACCGCTGCCGAAGTCTTTGCCATCTGCATCAACGATAAAATGCCCTCCTGCATCCGTGCGCCGCCGGAACACGTAAAAATAATGACAGGAAGCTTTAATCGTGTGGCTGTTTCGATGGCCCGGGTGATTTTTTCACCGACAATCGTCCCCATACTTCCCATCATAAACCGGGAATCCATGACAGCCAGCACGGTCTGTTCTCCATGAATCGTACATAAACCATAAATGACGCCCTCATTTAATCCGGTGGACTTTCTCATGGCCGCCAGCTTTCCTTCATATTCCGGAAAATCCAGTGGATTCCTGTCCTCCATCACAGCATCCAGTTCTTCAAAGCTTCCTGCGTCGGCAATCTGCTCAATGCGCGTCCAGGCCGAAATGCGCTGATGATGATGGCACTCCTGACACACATAGAAATTTTTCTCCAAATCTCTGTCATAAAGAATCGCACCGCATTTTTCACATTTTTTCCAGAGTCCTTCCGGAACATTGGGCTGTTCCGACACCTCTGCCGGATTCAATTCCTTTTCCGTTACCAAAGCATCCTGGCGAATACTCTGACGGCGGTTGGACAGGGTGATATAGGTCGTTTTCTTAAATATACTGTTTAATTTCGGCATCATTCACCCTCCCTTTCCATTTGCTCAATAAAGTCTGTACTAAAATCGCCGCTCTGGAATTTCGGATGGTTCATAATCTCCATCTGAAAATCCACATTCGTGTCGATACCGTCTACAATAAATTCGCTCAACGCACTTTTCATCTTTTTAATGGCTTCATTCCTGGACTTGCCAAGAACAATCAACTTTGCAATCATCGAATCATAGTAGGGCGGAATGGTATAACCGGCATAAACCGCCGTGTCCACCCGTATGCCCTTGCCGCCCGGCAGGTGAAGCCGCTCAATTTTCCCCGGTGACGGTCGAAAATTCATTTCCGGATTTTCCGCATTAATCCGACATTCAATGGCATGACCCTTAAATTCGATATCTTCCTGTCGGATATTTAGAGGCTCTCCGGCAGCAATTCGAATCTGACTTTTAATCAAATCCACATTCGTCACAAATTCTGTTACCGGATGTTCTACCTGAATCCGGGTATTCATTTCCATAAAATAGTAGTTTCTATGCTTATCCAATAAAAATTCAATCGTTCCTGCACTCTCGTAGCCGACGGCTTTGGCGGCCTGAACGGCCGTGCGTCCCATCTTTTCCCGAAGCTCCTCATCGATGGCCGGAGACGGTGATTCCTCCAGCACCTTCTGATGCCTTCTTTGAATGGAGCAATCCCTTTCTCCCAAATGAATGACATGACCATAAGCATCGCCCAAAATCTGAAATTCAATATGATGCGGAGATTCAATATATTTTTCAATATACATAGTATCATCACTAAAACTGCTGATTGATTCCATCTGTGCCATT
>CATYEA010000022.1 GCA_958405355.1 uncultured Lachnospiraceae bacterium | reverse complement strand
GAAGACAGTCACCGTCTTTAATCAAGGTCGAACAGTATTTGCCTATTTTTTGTTCTAAAATACTTACTTTCGCCGGCTGCTGCTCCAGAATCGGCTGGGAATGTTCCACAATAAAATCGATATCACGAACATGAATCAGGTTCCCACCGAAGGTTCTCGGCATAAACTCATTGACCTGGGCAATAACGATCTTGGCACTGTCGGCCACCGGCTTTGTCTAATCACTGGATGTTCCAAAGGAACAGAAACCATGTTTATCCGGAACACTGACCATGACCAGCGCCACATCCACCGGAAGCTCCGTGCGGAAAAACTTAGGAATCTCATGGAAAAATCCCGGACTATAATTGGCATATCCCTGGGCCACCGCTTCCCGCGTTCCTGCTCCAAGGAAAAAACCATTAAAAGTAAAATGACCTTTCATTTCAGGCCGTGTATATTTACCTTCTCCCAAAGAAACGAGATGACAAATTTCGACATTTTCATACATCTCATAATTTTCCACCAATGTATCGATCAAATATGTAGGCTCGCCGGCCGCATGTCCGGTCACCACCCGGTCACCGCTTTTAATATAGCCAATCGCCTCTTTTGCAGATACGACTTTCGAATTATAAATATCTTTCCAATCTTGAATATTCATATCTTCTACCCCCTGTTATTTATTATTATATTTCACCCCCAAACCAAACACAAGCAGAAACTGCCCCGATTCTGCAATGTCGAAAAAAAATACAGTCAAACAATCCGATTGTCTGACTGTATCCCGCTCATCGTCTGGCTGCTTTGGCCCGTAATGTGGACAGATTATCTAACGCCTTATTAAGAGTTTCGTCCTGTTTTGCAAAATGGAATCTTATAAGATGATTCACATCCTCTTTAAAAAAGCTGGAGCCGGGTACGGCGCCAACGCCAACCTCTCTGGCCAGCCATTCACAGAATTGAACATCATCCTTTACCCCGAATTCGGACACATCCATCAGCACATAATAGGCTCCCTGGGGTTCTGTAAAGGTAAAACCCAGATTTTTAAGTCCGCCCACAAAAAGATTTTTCATGTGGGTATAATGAGCCTGAACCTCTTTATAATAATTATCTCCAAAATTGAGACCGACAACTGCTGCTTCCATCAAAGGTGCCGCCGCTCCCACCGTCAGGAAATCATGGACTTTTTTTACTCTCTCCGTAATCTCCGGCGGAGCAGCAACATAGCCTAAACGCCAGCCGGTGATTGAATAAGTTTTTGAAAGAGAATTACAGACAATAGTCCGTTCCCTCATCCCCGGCAAAGCCGCCAGGTAAGTATGCTGATTTGGTTCGTAAATAATGTGTTCATAAACTTCATCCGTAATCACATACGCATCATACTTCTTGGCCAAATCCGCGATAATCTCCAACTCAGCTTTGCTAAACACCTTACCGCAGGGATTGGATGGATTACACAGAATCATAATCCGTGCCCCACGCTTAAAAGCATTCTCCAGCACATCCGCATCAAAGGTAAATTCCGGCGGTTTCAGTGGGACATAAATCGGTTCTGCACCTGAAAGAATCGTATCTGCACCATAATTTTCGTAGAAAGGAGAAAAAATAACAACTTTATCCCCCGGATCTGCCACCGCCATCATGGCTGCCATCATGGCTTCTGTACTGCCGCAGGTGACTACAATCTCCTTATCCGGGTCTACCTGCATCCCCGAAAAATGGGCAATTTTTCTCGCCAGAGCCTCTCTGAAATTTTGTGCGCCCCAGGTCAGCGCATATTGGTGAGGCCCCTGGCCGGCCACCTCGGCCAACCGGTCCGTAATCTCCTTCGGCGGTTCAAAATCAGGAAATCCCTGAGATAAATTTACCGCACCATATTTATTTGAAATCCGGGTCATCCGTCGGATGACCGAATCTGTAAAATTTGCTGTCCGCTTACTCAATGTCTTCATACTTAAATGCCAACCTTTTCATGTTCTTATGCCAGATAAGACTTGTGATTATTCAGAATTCCCTTTTCATCCAGAGAAAACTTCACCTGACGCATGGTCTTCAAAACCAACTCCGGAGTTTCCTCAAGGAAGTAAGGACGTTTACTCAAGCCAATGCCATGTTCCCCGGAGGTCAGACCGCCCAGAACATAGGCATGATGGTACAGAGCCACCATATTATCATGAAGTTCCCTTTCCCAGGTTTCATCATCCCGGTCACCCCGGACAACGCACAGATGAACATTTCCGTCGCCTGCATGTCCAAAGCGAATGAGCTGCATGCCGCTCTTCTTCTCCTGTTCACCGACAAACTGAATAAAAGCATCCACCTTGCTGATCGGAACGACCAGATCCACCGGCTCCTGCTCAGAAACAGCTTCCACCGCTTTCACAAGGGAGCCCCTCATTTTCCAGATTCGAGCCGATTCCTCCGGATCA
The DNA here is from genome assembly GCA_958405355.1 of uncultured Lachnospiraceae bacterium. Taxonomy (GTDB): domain Bacteria; phylum Bacillota; class Clostridia; order Lachnospirales; family Lachnospiraceae; genus Frisingicoccus. Next base: position 12,541 of record CATYEA010000022.1, on the reverse strand, counting down.
TCCAGTACAATAAATTCCATGGCGCCGTTTTCCAGCGCAAGCTTTCTTGCTTTTTCAATATGTAAATCCACCTCTTCCGGCTCTCCATCGAAGGTGAGTATAATATAGGCCCCGGCTTCCGGACACGGGAAGGAAGTTCCAGTAAAATCCTCACCGAGCTTCGCCACGCCGCGCTCCACAAATTCCACAGCCGTCGGTCCCACATTGCCCTTTAACAAGGCCAGAACACTGGATGTTCCCGTTTTAATGTCCGGATAAGGCACCAAAACACTCAGAGACGTCTGCGGCTTCGGAATCAGTTTCAAAATACATTTTGTGATGACCGCCAATGTTCCTTCCGAACCGACAATCAGGTTTTTCAGAGACAGACCACTGGCATCCTTTACATTTTTGCTGCCCACGGTAATTACATCTCCATTGGCTAAAACCAGCTCCAGTCCCCGCACATAATCCCGGGTCACACCGTATTTTACAGCCCGCATACCGCCGGCATTGGTACTGATATTTCCTCCAATAGAAGACTGTTTTTCGCCTGGGTCCGGCGGATAAAACAATCCTCGCTCTTCCACATATTTCTGAAAATCTTCCAGAAATATTCCCGGTTCTACCACCGCAGTCATGGTATCCTCGTCGAGCTCCAGAATATGATTCATGAGAGATACATCTAAAACAATACCTCCTCTCTGCGGCACTGTGGAGCCGACCAGATTGGTTCCTGCGCCCCTCGGCGTCACCGGGATTTCATTTTCCCAGGCGTATTTCATAATCTGGCTGACTTCCTCGGTGGATACGGGGAAGACCACCGTATCCGCACAGCCTTTCAAGCGTCCGAGAACGTCACTCTGATATTTTTCGTCAATATTTTCGGTAATACACCGTTCCCTGTCTTTAATAATGTCATGAATTGATGTCATTTCTTATCACTCCCATGCCGGTACAAAAAATCCTTTAAATACATCCTGGAAAATCTGTTTTGTCGATTCAGACTGGAATGCCTCGACAATTCTCTTATATACCGGATTATCTTTATCTTCACTGCGTACTGCGATCAGGCAGAAATAGCTGTCATCATCATAATCCTTTTCAAAGAAAATGCCGTCTTCCTGTGGATCCAGGCCACAATCCAGTGCGTAGTTTCCATTGATGACCGCCGCTGTGACATCCGGCAGCATAGAATAAATATTGGAAGCATCTGCCTCAACAAATTCAACCTGAACATTATAAGTTTCAATATCGGAAACTTCCGGATTTGCTCCTGCATCATCTTTTAATTTAATGATACCTGCCGATTCCAAAAGCTTTAACGCACGGCCGCCATTGGAGGCATCACCCGGAATGGCAATGGTATCGCCGTCTTTTAATTCAGAAACATCACTGATTTTATCCGAATACAGATTCATGGCAATAACAAAGGTATCGCCGATAGCGCTGATATCATATCCCTGTGTCTCAACTTCATTGTTAAAATAAGCATGATGCTGGAAAGCGTTCATTTCGATATCTCCGCTGTCCAATGCTGCATTTGGCAATGAAAAATCAGAGAACTGAACAAGTTCAATATTGATGCCCTCATCCTTTAATTCTTCCGCAATCGGATTCCATATTTCTTCATAAATGGCCCCGGTCAGACCGACTCTGACAGTCACTTCTTCCTGAACCGCTGCGGTCTCGCCCCCTTCTTCAGATACAGCGGACTCTGTGTCTGCCGCTGTGGTCTGCGTGTTGCCTGAGCTGCCGCAGGCCGCCAGACCTAATACCAATGCTGCTGTTAATGCGCAAATGCGTAAAATATTCTTTTTCATGTTCATTTCCTCCTCTTAATTCCATCAATGTATATTTTTCTTTTCTATAAATGTTCCGATGTACTGAATCACCGAAACAAAGATAACGAGAATGATAACCGTCACATAAGTGACATCTACCTGATTCCTGTCGTGACCATAACGGATGGCAAAATCACCAAGACCTCCGGCTCCGACAGCGCCGGCCATGGCTACCAGGCCAAGCAGACTAATAATCGTAATCGTCGTTCCCCTGGCAATACCGGGAAGACTTTCTTTAATATAAACCTGAAATACCATCTCCGGTGTGGAACAGCCCATGGCCTGGGCCGCTTCAATCAGCCCCGGGTCCACCTCGGCAAAGGCATTTTCAATCTGACGTGTAAAAAAAGGTGTCGCTCCAAATACAAGAGGAACAATAGCTCCCGGCACCCCAATAGCCGTCCCCATAATAAAACGGCTCAAAGGCATCAGTCCCGTCAGAAGAATAATAAACGGAATGGAGCGAAAAAAATTAATACATTTATCCAATATCTGGAAAATACCTCTATTCTCACAAATTCCGCCATGTTTTGTTACTGTTAAAATAATTCCGAAAGCCATTCCCAAGACAAAGATCAAAACGCCGGACCACAGGGTCATTATCAGAGTTTCTTGAATACTTTCTGCCAAAGCATCCGGCTTATCGAGTATATTTGGTATGATCTTCCCAAGAAATTCAAGCATCTAAGATCACCTCCACTCCAATCTGTTTATTTTCAAGATACATAATGGCTTTCTCAACGGACGCTTTCTCACCGCTGACAATGGCCACCAATCCACCGATGGGATTTTCATCGATCAGTTCAATATTGCCGAAAATAATATTCATGTCTAAATCATATTTTCTGGATATGTAGGATACCAATGCCTCCGAAGCATCCTGTTTTAAATACCTAAGCCTTAAAATGCACTGCCCCTTTTTCAACACTGTCAGCGGATGTTTCTCCTCCACCAATTCATATATCCTTGACAGATTCGATGTACTGTCCACAAAATTCTTCGTGATCGGCTGTTTCGGCGATGCGAACACCTCAAATACACCGCCCTGCTCCACGACCCGGCCATCTTCCATAACAGCGACCTCGTCGCATATATCTTTGACCACCTGCATTTCGTGAGTAATAATGACAATCGTGATTCCCATTTCCTCATTGACTTTCTTTAACAGTTTTAAAATAGATTTGGTCGTCTGCGGGTCCAACGCACTGGTGGACTCATCACTGAGCAGCACCTTCGGGTCATTGGCCAGTGCCCGCGCTATGGCCACTCTCTGCTTCTGTCCGCCGGAAAGCTGGGATGGATAGGCTTTTTTATACTCTGTCAATCCCACCAATTCCAAAAGCTGATGAATCTTTTCTTCCTTCTCTGCTTTGGTGAGACTGCTTTTCCTCAGCGGAAATGCCACATTTTCATAAACGGTCCGGGACTTAAATAAATTAAACTGCTGAAAAATCATTCCGATATTTTTACGCTGTTTTCTCAGTTCTGCTTCAGACAGCCTTGTCAGCTCCACATCATCCACATACACCTTTCCCTCGGTAGGCCGTTCCAAAAGATTAATACATCGGACCAATGTGGATTTCCCTGCTCCGGAAAATCCGATAATTCCATAAACCTTCCCTTTCCCAATTTCCAGATCTACATTTTTTACTGCTTCGACGGTCCGTCCTCCGGAAACAAAGGTTTTGCTTACATTTTCAAATCGAATCATCTTGAATCTCCTTTTTATCACATTAATCCCATATGATTACTATGATATATAGTAATTAAAAAACAGGTGCCAGATTACTTCACCTGTTTTTTAGCATGTTCTCATTATATCAGCATTTCACAAAAAGTGTTAATATGCAAAATTAATATCAGACTATAGGTTCAACCTATAACAACCGTTCCCGATATGCTTCCAATTCCCGAATATAAACCTCGCCGATGGGACTGATATTTGAGCCTTTCCGCTTAATATAACCGATCCGCATTTTCTCCGTTTCCACTAACGGTACCGCTTTATAATCCGAACCATTTAATTCTTCACAAATGATGCCGGAGCAAAGGGTATAGGCATTCAGCCCGACCATCAAATTTAAAAGGGTTGCCCGGTCATTGGCATGGATGATCTGCTTGTAGTCATAGGTACTCTTCATTTCCTCCGCAAAGTAAAATGCACCGTTTTTCCCCTGATCAAAAGCCAGACAAGGATAATCCTGCAATTCCTCCATGGATATCTGAGCTTGGTTTGCCAGCGGGTGTCCGCCCCACAGATAAACATAGGTTTCACACTGAAAAAGCTCCACAAATTCCAGACCATTTTCCTTAAAAATCTTCCGCATTACCTGCTCATTATAATCATTCAGATAAAGCACGCCCAGTTCGCTCTTAAAAAACTTAACATTTTCAATCACTTCCCAGGTCCGGGTTTCGTGGACGGCAAATTCATATTCATCCATTCCGATTTCCTTGACCATCTCCACAAACGCCTTCACTGCAAAGGAATAGTGCTGCATGGAAACGCTGAATTTCTTTTTCGATTTTTTTTCAATATATCGATTCTCCAACAGACGGTACTGCTCAGCCACCTGACGGGCATAGCCCAAAAACTCCTCGCCCTCAGGTGTAATGATAATTCCCCGATTGGAACGCACAAACAGATTAAACCCGATTTCCTGCTCCAGCTCTTTCACTGTCGCTGAAAGGCTCGGCTGGGATATGAACAGCTTTTTTGCCGCCTCATTCATGGAACCGCTGTCTGCAATAGTAATTACCTGATGTAATTGCTGTAATGTCATTATTTCGCCTCTTTTTTAAAGTAAGCCTTTGTCTCCCGTGAAACGACACCGCTCAACACAATAAGAGCGATCAGGTTCGGGAGGGCCATCAGCGCATTAAAGATATCTGCAATATTCCATACCGCCTCCACTGTCATATACGGTCCAATAAATACGGCCAGAATGTACAGCCAGCGATAGGTCTTAACAACATTTTGATTTCTGTTAAACAAATATTCCACACAGCGTTCACCGTAGTAATCCCATCCAAGAATCGTTGTAAACGCAAAAAACGTAAGACACAGCATTAATACAAAAGAGGATACAGCCGCCGGAAATGGAAGTCCCATCTGAAAGGCCGCACTTGTAATCTCGACGCCTTCGATACCTTCGATCTGCCATGCACCGGTCAATACAATGGAAATACCTGTCATGCTGCAGATAATGACCGTATCGATAAAGGTTCCCGTCATGGATACAAGTCCCTGACGTACCGGCTCCTTTGTCTGCGCTGCAGCCGCAGCGATCGGCGCACTACCAAGACCGGATTCGTTGGAGAAAATACCTCTGGCGATACCCTTCTGCATGGCAATAACCATCGTACCTACCGCACCTCCGACTAAGGCACTGCCTGTAAAAGCCGTCTTTACAATGAGTGCAACCGCTGCCGGAACCCTGGTTATATTCGTTATAAGAATAATCAACGCAAAGACCACATAGAGAATCGCCATAAAAGGAACAACGATCTCCGAAACCTTTGCAATACGTTTAATACCACCCAGAACAACCATACCGACGATCACGGTAAGTACCAGGCAGGTAATCACAGTTACCCATGAATATGTATTGCCAAAAAGCGTCACTGTGGACTGCATATTTGGGTCAAAAAAGTTCTTCGTTGCCGACGCAATACCATTGACCTGAGTAAAGGTACCGATTCCCAAAAGACCAACGCAGGCACCAAAGAAAGCAAATATCTTTCCGAGCCACCTGAAATTCTTCCCCATACCATTCTCAATATAATAGAACGGTCCGCCGAGAACATGTCCTTCTGCATCAATGGTTCGATACTTAATCGCCAGAAGACCTTCTGCATACTTGGTCGCCATACCAAACAGAGCTGCGACGACCATCCAGAACAAAGCACCCGGTCCGCCGGCGGCAATGGCCGTCGCTACACCGACAATGTTTCCGGTACCGATCGTCGCTGAGAGCGCTGTACAAAGCGCACCGAAACTGCTGACCTCTCCGGTACCGTCTTCCTCGTTCTGCACCATAAACTTCAATGCTTTCCCCAAATGCCTGATTTGAAGTAAGCCCAGCCGAATGGTCAGGTAAATACCCGTCGCCAGAATCATGATAATTAACGGCAGACCCCAAACGGCATCATCAATCCACTTGATCAGTTCGTTGATTTGTTGTAACATTTTTCTTCCTCCATCCTTTTGCCTGAGAGAATTGCAGCGGGCTGCTGCGTACACCTTCGGCGCTCAATATTTTTGAGTCTCTCCTGAGTTGGCTTAAAAGCCATTTATTAGAATAGCATAAAGAAAAATGACATACAATAAATTTTCAACAATAATTTACAATTTTATACATTTTTTAAGCTCTGTTCCAAATCTTCAATAATATCATCCACATTTTCCAGACCAACAGACAAACGGATCAGCCCCGGATTCACACCGGCTGCGATCAACTGTTCATCTGTCAGCTGACGATGGGTCGCACTGGCCGGATGGAGTACGCACGTACGAATATCCGCTACATGTACTTCATTGGAAGCCAGTTTCAAGCCATCCATGAACCGGACTGCCGCTGCTTTTCCGCCTTTAATCGTGATAGAAATAACGCCGCAGGTTCCCTTCGGCAGATATTTCTTTGCCAGTTCATGATATTTATCTCCCGGCAGAGCCGCATAACTGACAGATTCAATCTTATCCGAAGCCTGCAAAAACTTTGCAACTTTCAGAGCATTTTCGCAATAACGTTCCATACGGATCGGCAATGTTTCCAGGCCGAGATTCAGTAAGAATGCGGAATGGGCTGCCGGATAAGCGCCGAAATCACGCATGAGCTGCATACGGGCTTTGATGATATAAGCCATCTCGCCGAAATCCTTTGTATAGATGACGCCATGATAAGACTCATCCGGTTCGGTAAATTCAGGGAATTTGCCGTTCGCCCAGTTAAAATTACCGCTGTCAACAATGACACCGCCGATCTGAAGGGCATGTCCATCCATATATTTGGATGTGGAATGAACCACGATATCCGCACCGAACTCAATCGGTTTACAGAGAATCGGTGTGGCAAAGGTATTATCAATAATAAGAGGTACATCGTTCTTATGGGCAATCTTTGCAAATTTCTCAATATCCAGAACAGCCAGCGCCGGATTTGCCAGAGTTTCTCCAAAAACACAGCGGGTATTTGGCTTAAAAGCTTTCTGAATGGTTTCTTCATCCGCTTCCGCATCCACAAAAATGCATTCAATTCCCAATTTCTTCAAGGTTACGGCAAAAAGATTGACTGTACCGCCATAAATCGTAGAGGTACTGATAAAGCTGTCCCCGGCATTACAGAGATTCAAAATCGAAAACAGGGAAGCCGCCTGACCGGAAGATGTACACATGGCGCCGACACCGCCCTCCAAATCCGCAATTTTTTTCTCCACTGCATCTACTGTTGGATTGGCAAATCTGGAATACATATATTCCGTCGGCATATCAAATAACTGTCCGATATGCTCTGTCGAATCAAATACATAGGTTGTACTCTGTACGATCGGCATTACCCGTGGTTCTCCATTTTTCGGCGTGTAGCCTGAATGTAAACATTTTGTTTCGTCTCTCATGACTTCATTCCTCCGTTTTCCGCAAGTTTTTCTTTTAATGTAGGGTCAAATACTCCCTGACGGAGCATTTCTATTTCCATCCGGTACGGCGCCCAGGATTTTTTCGGCTGATTGGCATCAGCCACATAAGGCGTCTCCAGAATTTTCGGTATGTTTTCAAAATCTTTATGGTGAACAATCCGATTCAATGCTTCAAAGCCGATATGTCCAAAGCCGATATTTTCATGCCGGTCCTTTCCGGCCCCCGGCGCATTTTTACTGTCATTAATGTGAAATACGGCAATCTGTTCTTTTCCGAGAATCCGGTCAAACTTCTCCATGACACCGTCAAAATCATTAATAATATCATACCCCGCGTCACTTGTGTGACAGGTGTCAAAACATACCCTCAGCTTATCATTACAGGCAACTTTCTCATAAATCTGAGCCAGTTCTTCAAAGCTTCTGCCAATCTCGCTGCCTTTGCCGGCCATTGTCTCCAATGCCACATAAACCTTGGAATCCCGGTTCAGCACTTCATTCAGCGCTTCGGCAATCTTAGCGATGCCCGCCTCGGCTCCGGCGCCCACATGGGCTCCCGGATGGACAATAAGAATCCGGCTGCCCATAGCTTCCGCACGGCTCATTTCCAGATTCATAAAATCCACTGCCAGTTCAAAGGTTTCCGGTTTCACCGTATTTGCCATATTAATAATATAAGGCGCATGGATAACGATTTCCCCAATTCCATGCTCCCGCATATAGTTCCAGCCCTCTTCAATGCGAAGTTCACTGATATCTTTTCGTTTTGTATTCTGGGGAGCTCCCGTATATACCATAAAGGTATTGGCTCCGTAGGATACGGCTTCCTTCGCCGAACCTAAAAACATCTCTTTTCCACTCATCCCCACATGGGAACCTATTTTTAGCATATTTTCTCCTTTTCACTGCGCCCGCCGGCCGTGTCTCCTACCGGATCCGGCTATCGTGCCCGCCGGTAAGTCACTCCGTTCTCCAGCTCAATATCCCGGCATGCAAATAACTGGTCTACTGTTAAAAAAGTATAACCCATCCTCTGTAATTCGTCAATAATTCCGGCAGCCCCTTCCAGCCCATAATCTGAAATATCATGCATCAAAATAATGTCTCCATCCTTCACGGTTTCCGCCGTTTCCCGGATAATTTCCGCTGCAGCCTTTCCTGTCCAATCCTCCGTATCCACCGACCATAAAACCATCGGACAGTCCAGCCAGTTTTCCAACACTTGATCGATCTCACCAAAGGGCGGTCTCAAAAGCAAATGGCTCGGTCCGATGATCGACTCAATGGCCTCTTTGGATTTTTGGATTTCCTCTTTCTGTTTTTCTTCCGTCAGACAGGATAAATCCACATGGCTGTAAGTATGAATACCAAGCTGATGCCCTTCTTCATACATTCGCCGGACAATCTCCTGATTTTTTTCCACCTGGGCACCAATCATAAAAAAGGTGGCATGGACCCCTTTTTCTTTCAGCATATCCAAAAGCACATCTGTCTTTCCTTCTTTTGGACCGTCATCAAAGGTCAACGCCACCAATCGTTCACTTTCTTCATAAATATCAAAGGTCGAGCTTTCTGACATGGCCAGTACACTTCTGGCTCCCGACACCAGCAAAGATATTAAAATCATGCTCAGCGCTGCCGCCAAAACCCGGAATTCTTTCATCCAACCGCTCCCTTTAAATCTTTCAGACTAATATATGCCCGTCTCCGGCACAGTATGCTCCCGGAATCTCCTTACTATTTAGCCCCGGTCTTTTGCCCGTTCCTCTGCCCGCTGAATCATATCCATCATATCCTGTAGTTCCCTTTGGGACATTTTTGTATATTCAGCCAGTTCACGAAGGGTCGGTTCCTGGCCATTTTCCTCCATCAGATGTTTTCTGGCCTCATTAACCAATGTGACTTTACCAACAACGGCATTTTCCACATAACCTTCTCCGGTAAGCTCCTGAATATAGACTTTCATAGCCGTTTCCACAGCCTGAATGACTTCCTTTTCCACATAAACGGCAGACATTCCCCTGCCCGCATCCAAACTTCCGCCCACTCCTGAATGGCGGCCAGCCTTTACACCACTGCCGCATAACTCTGAGAGCTTCATGAACAGGGCCATATTGCCCTCCTGCACAACATCCGAAAAATCCTCCGGAACAACCGATAGTTTTTTCGCCTGCTCCAGAATCCTTCCCATCCAACTCTCGGATATTTTTTCAATCACGGTCGCATCACCGTTCAAAAGCTTCTCATACAACGCCTGAAGCTCCTCCTGGGCACATACGGAAAGCCCCTCAATCTCTTCCATGTACATACGCAGAGCCTGGGAATCCGGCAGCTCCATATCCGCCTTCTTTTCCTCTTCCGTCCCGGTTTCTTCCTCCGTCTGTGAATCTGCCCCAGCCTGCGGCTTTAACAGATATTCCAATACCATTTTCTTCTGAGTTTCATTCAACTCCATTTTAGCAAAATAGCCAAGAATCTCCTCTTCAGATAAAGGCTCTGAAGCTGTTCTTATAATTTCAGATACCTCTCGCACCGTTTCTGTAAATGTATTCTGATCTAACATAAAATAACCTTCCTTTTACCATAAGTGTTCACAGTATACCACTATATCACAAAACCCCTGTAAGCTAAAGCCTACAGGGGTCATGATTTAAATTAAATTATTCATAAAAATTTTCGGTCTCTTCATAGTTGTATGACTGAGGTTCCCCGAGAAGTTCTTCCCCTAAAGTTTCACTTTCGGTTTCAAGAACTGTTTCGGTTTCTGTGTAAGATTCCGTTTCGAGAGCCGATTCTGTCTCGGATTCGGTTTCGGTCTCAGATTCTGTCTCTGTTTCGGATTCCAGTTCATGATCCAGACGGGTCACATTGATAATATATGTCTGGGTATTTCCTGCCGGAGCCGTTACCAGAATTTCGAAATGGTTCTCGCCGATGGAAAGCATCAAATCTTCCGGTGCGGTGATAACACTGTCTTCCTCCATCGGTACTGCGGAATAAATGAACATTTCCATATCCACGCCAACTTCTACATTGTACTCATACACATCCGGGTCAAACTTTTCTTCCAGCTTCTGCACACCCGCAATCATAAGTTCCTTGATACGTGCATCCTCTGATATCGCTGTGTTGACAACAACTTCCAGTGATGTGTAATCACCTTCCAGGCTGACCATTTCCAAAGACTCATACTGCTCAATATAGGCATCATGAAGACGGATATCTGTTGCTCCGACCTCCAGAGCTTTAAATGTCAGTTCATAGGTTCTTTCTGTCTCACCGTAAGCTAATGTTTCAATGATCTGTATCTCACCGTTAGCGCCTGTAGCCAGGTCGGTGGAAGTTCCCACCAACTCAAGCTTTTCAGGATCATAGGTTAAATCTGCTTTAATATAACTCATAGACTCGCCGCTGGAAGCTGTCACAAGCACTTTGACTTCATCGTCTTTTCCCACTGTCGGAGATTCCACGGATACGGTCATCTGGGTTCCCGAAGCGCTTGTCCGCATCCCGGTAAATACCACACCGCCGACCACTGCACAGAGGGTTAAAACCGTTGCACAAATAATAGAAATAATTTTTTTATTCATGGTCTTTCTCCTTTTCTACTGACGATAAATATTCAGTGTATATGTTGTCTGGCTGCCGTTTCCTGCCTGGCAGACTACCTGGATGATATTGTTGCCAGCTTTCAGTTCATGATATCCTGCACCGGAAACGATCGTGCCATAACTGCTGACTGGTGTGGCTGAAATATTGATTGAAGACTCTCTCGTTACAGCCGTATAATCCAGTTTGTTATAAGTAAATGTCTGATTGAAGCCAATCGAGCCATTATTAAGCGTCAGAGACTTAATGTAGCTGTTTGGATTTCCTGTAACAGCCGGCATTGATGCTGCACTGGTCGGCATGTTTTCATAAACAGGAATAACAAATGTAATCGCACTGTCCAGCACACCCAATCTCTTATAAGTACTGTAACGGCTGGAACCTTCCGAGCATGGCGCCTGAATATTACCCATATACTGATGATCAAAATATGGTGTATCCACAACGTTGAACTTCTGGAAATAATCTGTGTTCTGTCCTACGTTAATATAGGAACTTGCAAGGAATTCCGCACCGCCGACAATAGAGAGCCATGGGCTTGTCCATGGACGACGCCATTTTCCGGTCTGGGAAGCATACGCAATACCATTCTGTACCGCATTGCCTTCAGCACTCGCATAAGCACCGATATTAAAGAAGTTATAATATCCGTAGGTACCATCCGCCGCTGAACTTCCGCCACCGACTTCCTGACGTACTCTGGAGGCCAGGAAATAAGGGCTTACTCCGGCAATCTGTCCGGCTTCCATAAATGTATCAACATAGGTATAATACTTTCCGTTATAGTTATAGCCGTTGCCGTCCGCCATAAATGTACCGCTCAAAATACCGGCAGTAACATCACGGCTCTGTGAGTTCTCATAGGACTGGGTCTCAAACATGAAAATCTGCTGTTCATCCAGGAAGTTTCTCGGATCCATATAATAAGCGATCAATTCTCTGGAAGCACCCTTCCATGATGCGCCATCCTTATTGACATAAGTATCTGTTGCCCAGTCATAATCTCCAGGAGCTGTAGACAGCCATGAGAATGGTGTCGTCGAAGAAACATAGATCATCGAACGATTACCGCTGTTTTCCTGGTCAACCGCATAATTGAAATCAATGCCTGTATATTTCGCAGTAAAGCTCCACTTTGGATGCTGTGCATGCAAATGTCTCAGCGCATTTTTATAGCTTTCAGGGAAGGCTGCAAGCTGTTCTTCAAATTCCGCATCTGTCGGACCCTCGTATGGAGTGTCATTGCTTCCAACAACCCTTACGAACTCTTTGCTCATATAACCTTTTTTCAATACGCCGTTTACAACACAAGAGACTTCATACCAGTCACCCTCAACGCCTAAAATATTTACCTGAGTACCAAGATATACAAGGCCCTGTGTAGCATAATTGGTTCCCGGTCCTGTACGGAAATTCAGACCATCCGCAGTGGTAATACCTGTTTTTCCGACCACATCGGTGTTGTTATTATT
>CATYEA010000021.1 GCA_958405355.1 uncultured Lachnospiraceae bacterium | reverse complement strand
CTTTACCGTACCGCTGCTCGGTCTGGTTATTCCGAATCCGTTCCATTCCCTGTACCGGACGCTGGCAATTATGGTGATTTCAAATATTATACATATGTTTTCGGTTACTTATATTACGGCGACCACTGCACTGAAAAAGCTGGATTCAGAATATGAAAATGTGGCCGATTCTATGGCAGTGCCTTTCTACCAGGTGTTTTTACATGTGAGCGTTCCAATGTCGCTGCCCGCGATTCTGGAAATCGTCATGTATTATTTCGTCAATACGATGGTGACGATTTCGGCCCTTGTATTTTTGTACACAGTCAAAAATCAGCCGATGGCTCTGGCGATTTTAAATATGGATGAAAATGGAGACTATGCGGCTGCGGCGGCCATGTCATTAATTATATTATTGATTAATGTCATTGTCCGTTCCGCATATGAAATCTTTAATTATATGAATCAGCGGCATAATGAAAAATTCAGCAGACCATAATCGAAAGATTGTGATAGATATCATTTTAATGTGAGGAGGATAATATTATGAAAAGAAGAATGACGGCTTTAGTTTTAGGTGTAGTTTTAAGTATGGCTGCCTTGGCCGGGTGTGGTTCCGGCGGCGCTTCATCGGGAACACCCCAGTCGTCCAAAACAACGGACGCATCTGAGGAATCGCCATCAGCGGCTGCGGCTGACGGCACGGTGACAAAGAGTGACAGCGGTTCTCTGGTCATTTATACGGCGTTGGAGGATGACCAGATTGAACCATATCTCACATCCTTCAGAGAACAGTATCCGGATATCGAATTGGAAGTCAATCGTATATCCACAAGTACACTGGTAAGTAAAGTTATTGCAGAGAAAGACAATCCTGTAGCCGATGTGCTCTGGGGCGTGGCAGCTTCAAGTCTTCTGTCTCTGGCTGAATATGACGGAATGATTCAGCCATATACACCGGAAGGCGCAGATAGGATTTTACCGCAGTTTAAGGATACGGAAGAAGAGCTTCGCTGGTGCGGTATTGATGCCTATGAAGGTACTATGCTTGTAAATACAAAGCTTTGTAAAGAACTGGGGCTGGATGTGCCGGAAAGCTGGGAAGATTTGCTGGACCCACAGTATGAAGGTCATATTGTTATGCCTGACCCGGCAGCCTCCGGTACTGGTCTTCTGATTGTCAATGGATGGTTGCAGATGTTTGATGACGGCTGGGATTATATTGAACAGTTAAATAAGAACATGGCTGAATACACGGATTCCGGTTCCAAACCGGCTAAGATGGCAGCTGCCGGTGAAACCGTTATCGGCCTGTCCTTTGGTTACCGGTGTATCCTTCTCCAGGAAGATAACCCGGAGGAAACCGTTGTTGTATTCCCAAGCGAAGGCAGCGGCTGGGACGTAGAGGCAAACTGCCTGCTGGCAAAGGATGAGATAAACCCTTGCGCCTATACCTTCCTTGACTGGGCCATCACCGATGAAGCTATGGAAGCTTATGCCAAAGAAATGCCAATCGTAGCTATTGGAACGAACGGTGAAGTGCCGGAAGGTTATAATCAGGACCCATCTCTGAACCTGTATGCGGACCTTGACTTGTATAAGGCAGCGGCTGAACGTCAGGATATTCTGGATAAATTTACAAATGAAATTACTTCCGGCAACTAAAATAAATTCAGAATATATGTACAATAACTTGCATAAATTGCAAAAACAAGGTAAAATAGTACCATGATATTCATGGAGTAAACAGAGCGGAAATATCTCTGGCAAAAGTGCCGGAATATATTTCCGCTTTTTTTTAAAATATGTTTGTGAGGCACTGAGAAGCTATGAGCGAAGAATCAACTATTTTAAGCGTCGGTATTGATATCGGCACTTCCACAACTCAGGTGATTTTCAGCCGGCTGACATTTAAAAATTCAGCCGGATATTTTGCTGTGCCTCATATTGCCATTGTGGATAAGGAAGTTGTCTATAAAAGCGACATCCATATGACACCCTTGCAGAACCGGGTAATGATTGACGGTGAGAAGGTGCGGGCTATTGTGGCCGAAGAGTTCCGAAAATCAGGTTATACACCGGCAGATACCCAGACGGGAGCGGTTATTATCACCGGAGAGTCAGCCAGAAAAGAAAATTCGGAGATTGTGCTTCGGGAGCTCAGTGATTTTGCCGGAGAGTTTGTCGTTTCCACGGCGGGGCCGGATTTGGAGGCCATTATTGCCGGAAAGGGCAGCGGCGCCCGACAGTATTCCATCGATTACCAATGTACGGTGGCAAATCTGGATATCGGCGGCGGCACGACCAATGTGGTTCTCTTTGATTCGGGCGAAGTCATTGCCAAAGGCTGTGTGGATATCGGGGGCCGACTGGTGAAGGTTACACCGGAGGGCCGGGTAGAATATATCAGCGACAGTGTGGAGAAGATGCTGGAGGCGGATGGCCTGTCATTGAACATCGGTGATGACGCCGAATATGCTAAGATTTACCGGATTGGGGAAATTATGTCGGACCTTTTATACCGGTGGCTTAAAGGAGAAGATGACCGGTTGTTGACAGCGATTACAACACCGGGCAGCTCGGAATTTAAGTTCAGTAAGCCAATTCGGGCGATTTGTTTTTCCGGCGGTGTGGCCGATTGTATTTACCATCCGGCGGAGGGTTCCTGGATGCGGTACGGGGATATGGGCGTCGTGCTTGGCGAGGCCATTCGGGCCAGCCGTTTATTTTCTGATTTCCGGGTGATTGAAGCGAAAGAAACGATTCGGGCGACGGTGGTCGGGGCAGGCAGCTATACGACTTCGGTGTCCGGCAGTACGATTACATATAATAGAGATGTTTTTCCGCTGAAAAATATTCCGGTCCTGAAATTAAATGCCGCAGAGCAGCAGGAGTGCTTTTCAGGGCATACAGAAGGACTGACGGAAAAGCTTCGGTGGATGCAGAGCCAGAGTGATTCCAAACAGCTGATTCTGGCAATGAAGGGAAAACCAAACCCTTCTTATATAGAAGTTAAACGATTGGCCGCCGTCCTGGTGAGTGCTTTGGATGCACTTTTACCGGAAGGTCAGCCGATGCTGATTGTCCTTGAATGTGATATGGCAAAGGCTTTAGGCCAGATGATGATGCAGCTTCCGACAGAGCATCCGAGGGATGTCATCTGTATTGATTCGGTTCAGGTGGACCAGAATGATTTTGTAGATATGGGAAAACCGCTGGTGGACGGCTTAGTCATTCCGGTAGTGGTTAAGACCTTGATATTTGGATAAGGTGGTGCAGTATGGCGTACAAAACATTATTAGGCGGACAGATTTTCACATTTGATTCGGTGAAAGAAGTCATGGCGAAGGCCAATGAAGAAAAGTCCGGAGACATTTTGGCCGGCGTGGCAGCCTCGTCCGATTTGGAGCGGATTGCCGCAAAAGAAGTGCTCTCCAACATGCTGCTGAAGGATTTAAGAGAGAATCCGGCAGTCCCTTATGAGGAAGATGATGTGACCCGGTTAAATCAGGACAGCATCAACGAAGTGTTTTATAATAAGATAAAAAACTGGACCGTCAGTGATTTGCGGGAATGGATTTTAAGCTATTCCACGACGGAGCGTCAGCTTCGGGATATGTCCCATGCACTGACCAGTGAGATGGTGGCGGGGGTCGCCAAGCTGATGACAAATCTCGATTTGATTTACGGAGCCCAGAAAATTCAGGTCCCGGCCCGATGTAATACGACCATCGGTCTTCGGGGAACGATGGCGACACGGCTTCAGCCAAATCATACCACAGATAATGTGGAAGGCATTACGGCCTCTTTGTTTGAAGGTTTAAGCTATGGCTGCGGCGATGCCCTCATCGGTCTGAATCCGGTCAATGACACGGTATCCAGTCTGGCCGAGGTTTTACGGCGATTCGATGAAGTCAAAAATAAATTTGAAATACCGACTCAGATTTGTGTGCTGGGTCATGTGACGACCCAGATTGAGGCGGTCAAGCAGGGAGCACCTTGCGATATGATTTTCCAATCCATTGCAGGCAGTGAAAAGGGTAATAAAGCCTTTGGTTTTACGACAGATACCCTTCGGGAAGCGAAAGCTCTTCTTAAAAAGCAGGGAACTGCTGTTGGACCGAACGTGATGTATTTTGAGACGGGCCAGGGCTCGGAGCTTTCTTCGGATGCCCATTTCGGAGCGGACCAGGTAACGATGGAAGCCCGTTGCTACGGTTATGCAAGAGAGTTCGCACCGTTTATGGTCAATACGGTGGTTGGTTTCATCGGACCCGAATATCTCTATGACAGCAAGCAGGTCATCCGGGCCGGACTTGAGGACCATTTTATGGCCAAGCTTTCCGGTGTGCCGATGGGCTGTGACTGCTGCTATACAAATCATATGCAGGCGGACCAGAATGATATTGAAAATCTTGCCCTGCTCCTTGGAGCAGCCGGTGTGAACTACATATTAGGCGTACCGAGCAGTGATGATATTATGCTGAATTATCAGACAAATGCCTATCACGATGTGAATGCGGTACGGGAAACTTTAGGAAAACGTCCAATCAGAGAATTTGAAATCTGGCTGGAAAAGATGGGAATTATGGAAAACGGACATCTGACCGACAGGGCCGGTGACCCGACCATATTCTTAAGCAGAAAGTAGGGGAGGATGCCAATGTTAACGCAAAGTCAGATTGATGCCATCGCGGAAGCGGTGCTTCAGAGTATGAAACCGGCATCGGCCCCGGAAGAAAATAAGCCATTCAGTGTGGGAAGGGCGCCACAGGAGAGTACCGGAACAGCGTCGGGTCATCCGGCGGGAGCAGCGATGCACCGACGGGGTGAGAAGGATGCGGACCGTCCGGTGGAAGCCTCGGAGGTCGTTCCGATGGACGCATCCTTTATGATGGAAAAATCCTCGTCGGAACCGATACCGGAGAAAACCAGTCTGGCGAATGAAGATGGCCTAGTGGACATTACGTCCCCGGAGGTCAAAGCCATTCCTTTGTTGGATCATGTGGAGGACCGGGAAGGACTGGAACGAATGATGGCCCGGACTCCGGCGCGAATCGGTGTGGGTAACTGCGGACCGAGATTAAAGACGCAGACCATGCTGACCCTTCGGGCAGACCATGCGGCGGCCAGGGACGCAGTTTTTATGGATGTGAGCCAGGAACTTTTGGATAGGCTGAATCTTTTTACTGTGGAAACCCAGTGCACGGATAAAACTCAGTTTTTAACCCGTCCGGATTTGGGGCGGATTTTCCCGCCGGAAGGGCTGGAAACGATTAAATCCAAATGTGTCCATGACATTGATGTACAGATTTATGCTTCCGATGGACTGTCATCGACGGCGGTGGAAGCCAACCTTGAAAATATATTACCGATTATTACGGAAGGCCTGAAAGCCAAAGGATTAAAAGTCGGCACACCGTTCTTTGTGAAAAACGGCCGGGTGGCAGCTATGGACCAGATATCGGAAGCCTTGAATGCCACCGTAACCTGTGTGCTGCTCGGTGAGCGGCCGGGACTGGCGACAGCAGAAAGTATGAGCGCTTACATTGCTTACAAGGCGACGGTAGGAATGCCGGAGGCCCGGCGGACCGTTGTTTCCAACATCCATTCCAGAGGTATTCCGGCAGTAGAGGCCGGGGCCTACATCGTGGATGTGATTCAGAAAATCCTGGAAGCCAAGGCCAGCGGTGTTGAACTGAAAAAATAGGAGGACGTCATATGAAGCATGATAAGATAAAGACGACGGTCCTCAGTGTCAAAATGATTCCAAATGCGGATCCGATGCTTCGGGAAGCTTTAAATCTGCGGGAGGATGAGCGGAGTCTCGGTCTGATAACAACGGACTGTGACGATGTGTCCTATGCGGCCCTAGATGAAGCCACAAAAAAGGCGGAGGTCCGGGTGGCCTATGCACGGAGCATGTATGCGGGAGCTGCCAATGCCAGTACAAAGCTGGCAGGTGAGTTTATCGGTATTCTGGCCGGAAGAAATCCGGCGGAAGTACGGAGCGGACTGGATGCGGCTATTCTGTATATCGAACAGGATGCTTGTTTTTACAGTGCCAATTCGGATGATTCCATCGTCTATTTTGCCCACTGTATTTCCAGAACAGGCAGTTATTTGTCGGAAGCGGCCGGTGTCCGGGAAGGGACGGCGATGGCCTATCTGATCGCACCGCCCCTGGAGGCGATGGTCGGACTGGATGCGGCTTTAAAGGCGGCACAGGTGGAAATGAAAGTATTTTACGGACCGCCGTCGGAGACAAACTTTGCCGGAGGCCTGCTTACGGGCGAACAGGCAGCATGTAAAGCGGCCTGTGAAGCATTTGCTGAAAGTGTAAATAAGATTGCGGATAATCCGCTGATATATTAAAATAAAATAAGCCGGAAAGGAGAATATATATGGGACTTGATATGGACTTGCAGTCAATCCAGGAAGTCCGGGATTTGATTCGGGATGCAAAAAAGGCCCAGGAAATTTTCGCAACCTTTGACCAGCGTCAGGTTGACCAGATCGTTAAGGTCATTGCAGAGGCATGTGCCGCCAATGCGGAACGTCTGGCAAAGATGGCTGTTGAAGAGACCGGATTCGGTGTCTGGCAGGACAAGGTGCTGAAAAATCTTCTGGGAAGTACCATTACCTATGAATCTATCAAGGATATGAAAACGATTGGTGTGATTCGTGAAGACGGCGCGAAGGGAATTATGGAGGTAGGCGTTCCAATGGGCGTTATTGCCGCACTAATTCCTTCCACCAACCCGACCTCCACGGTCATGTATAAAACATTAATATCATTAAAGGCAGGAAATGCCATTGTCATCAGCCCTCATCCGGGAGCAAAGAATTGTATTCTGGAAACGGTCAATGTCATTCAGGAAGCGGCCAGAAAGGCCGGGGCGCCGGAGGGATTGATCGGTATCATTCGTCTGACCACTATGGAGGCGACGGATGCCTTGCTGAAAGACCCGAATATCGGTGTGATTTTAGCTACCGGCGGTGAGGCAATGGTTCATGCCGCTTACAGTTCAGGAAATCCGGCCATTGGCGTAGGCCCTGGCAACGGACCTTCCTTTATCGAGCGGACAGCCAATATACCGGAAGCGGTTCGCCGGATATTTGACAGTAAGACCTTTGATAATGGAACGATCTGTGCTTCGGAACAGTCCATTGTGACAGAAAAATGTATTGAAGCCCAGGTTGTGGAAGAAGTGAAACGGCAGGGCGGTTATTTTATGGATGCGGCCCAGTCGGAGAAGGTGGCCCGGTTTATCCTCAGAGATAATGGAACAATGAATCCGAAGATTGTCGGAAAATCGGCCCAGGCCATTGCAGATATGGCAGGAATTCAGATTCCTGCGGGAACCCGGGTGCTTTTGTCAAAACAGACGGAAGTGTCCAAGAAAAATCCTTATACCCGCGAAAAGCTTTGTCCGCTTTTAGCCTTCTTTGTCGAAGAAGGCTGGCAGGAAGCCTGTGAGCGGAGCATCCAAATTCTTCAAAATGAAGGGGCCGGACATACAATGACCATTCATTCCCAGGATACGGATGTTATTCGGGAATTTGCTTTAAAGAAACCGGTATCCCGGTTGCTGGTAAATACTCCGGGTGCTTTAGGCGGTGTCGGCGGAACGACGAATCTCGCTCCGGCATTGACATTGGGCTGCGGTGCTGTCGGCGGCAGCGCCACATCGGATAATATTACACCGATGAATTTGATCAATATCCGTCGGGTAGCCTGCGGAGTTACCGAACTTTCCGATATCCGGAAGAAATATAACGTTCCGGTGCCGGAGCAGGGCGCATGCTGCTGCAGGACGGAAAGTGCCGTTCCGGCCTCCGGACTGACGGCAGAGGATGTGGAAGCCATTACCCGGGCGGTGCTGGCAAAACTGAGAGGTTAGTTATTCTCTTTTGAAAGAGAAATGCTATATAAAAAGATAAAAGATTATAATATTTATTTTAAGGAGGATATTTATTATGGCAGATGTTATACAGGCTTTAGGAATGATTGAAACAAAAGGTTTGGTTGGAGCAATTGAGGCAGCCGATGCAATGGTAAAGGCAGCAAACGTTACTTTGATCGGTAAGGTTCATGTCGGCGGCGGACTTGTTACAGTTATGGTTCGCGGTGATGTTGGTGCTGTTAAAGCAGCTACTGATGCCGGTGCGGCCGCAGCAGCCAATGTGGGCGAATTGATCAGCGTTCATGTAATTCCACGTCCACACGAAGAAGTTGAATACATCCTTCCTACTTTAAAATAATAAGTCCGGATGGATTAAAGAAGAGGTTTGGTTATGAAAATTTTGACAGAGACCATGCTGAGAGCCGCCACCCTTGCGGAGAGTACAACCGAATATCGTGTTGAGCCGGACGTATTTGTGACGCCTCTTGCCAAAGAATATCTCCGGGACCGGGGTATCTCTCTGGTAATCATGGAACGTCAGCCGGCGGTGATGACCAGGACACCTCTTCCCGGCCATGGACAGCGTACATATATTGATGCACAGACCGGTGCGGGTTACGGCGAGAAGCCGGAACATATGACCCATCTGCGGGGAAATCTTCTGGTGCCGAAAACCCATCCGCGAATCGAATTTCGGGGGCAGCTTGACAGCCTGCAGGCGGAGATTATCTGCTTACAGGCCGAGGCCTGCGAGAAAAAACAGGAAAAACTGGTGACGGACCTGGGCGATATTCTTTATGGTACCCGGTGTATTCTCGGTGCCGAGGTAAAGGAAGAGCCATTAGAGCCAATGAAGATTCTTGGTATGACGGATAAAGAGCTGCGGGAGAATTCCCATAATGTGAAAAAATATCTCGGAATGGACCATCCGATACCGGATTATACGATGGGCCGGATGGCGGCAGACTTAAACCGTCTCCGGGCAAAGGTGCGGGAAGTGGAGCTTTCCGCGGCCCATGCCTTTATGACGGCGGATGGTGTTGTGGAACGGCCGGATATTATACAGCATCTGAATCGTCTGAGCAGCGGTGTCTATATTGTATTTTGCCGGTGGCTGGCAGGATATTATGAGGGAGGCAGAAAGTGATGAGCGTAGAGAAAAAAAAGATTTTGATCGAAGCATCCGGCTGCCATGTCCATTTAACGCAGGCCGCTATTGAAACTCTTTTCGGTGAGGGAGCCGTTTTGAAAAAACGTAGGGATTTATCCCAGCCCGGAGAGTATTTGAGCGAACAGAGAGTGAAACTGGTAACCAAAGATGGCTGTGTGGAAAATGTGGCTGTTCTCGGACCTCCGAGGGCGGCTGTTCAGGTAGAATTGTCCAAGACAGACTGCCGGAAGCTGGGGCTGACGGCACCGGTCAATTTATCGGGGAATCTTGACGGGGCATCGGATGTCATGATCATCGGTTCCCATGGCGAGATGAAAGCCAGCGGCAGTGTCATCGTGGCACGGAATCATATTCATATGCGTCCTCAGGATGCGGAAGAATATGGAGTTCATGACGGTGATAAGGTCCGGGTGGAAGTCGAGAGTGACAGGAAGGTCATCTTTGAAGATGTGCCGATTCGGGTCAGTGAGAAATTCGCTCCGGCCATGCACATTGACTTTGATGAAGCCAATGCCTGCGGGTACCGGGTGGGTACCGAAGCATTTATCCTTTATGGCACGCCGTGTGAGAGTAGGGGGATGTCAGCAATGGATATGGAACAATTAATTAATGAAGTGGTAAAAAATGTCTGTGCCGTGCTGAATGAAGGGCCGCCGGGAAAGAGCTGCGAAAGTAAGGCTTCCGGTCTGTCAGGCAGCAGCCCGGCTTGCTCCGACGGCGGGGCGAAAGCCTGTGCTTCTGAAACCGGGAATCCGGGGGATGTTATTCGGGAAAAACTGGTGACGGAAAAGATGGCAAAGGAATTGATAAATGACTGTTCCTGCGGAACGCTGCGTTTTGCTAAAGGAACCATTATTACTCCGGCGGAAAAGGACATTTTTAAAGACGGACATAAATAGATATAAATCGTTTAGGGGGACTTGTATGCTTATTTGCAGAGTAATCGGACACGTATGGGCGACCAAAAAGCAGGAAGCCTTAAACGGACAGAAGCTTATGATTGTGAAGGAGACGGAGACGGCCCAGGGTAAAGGGGATGTCTTTGTTGCCGCCGATATGGTCGGTGCCGGCGTGGGCGAGGATGTTCTCGTTGTCACAGGCAGTACAGCCCGGCGGGCCGCAGGAAAGGAAGGCGTTCCGGTGGACAGTGCGATCGTAGGGATTATAGATTCTATGGAAATCATGAAAGAAAACAAGAACAGGAAGTGAATCCATGGACTTATTGAATTGTATTAAAGAGGCGGGCATCGTCGGCTGCGGCGGTGCCGGCTTTCCGACCCATGTGAAATATGCGGGCGGTCCGGTGGAGTATCTGATTATTAACGGGGCTGAGTGTGAGCCTTTACTTCGTACCGACAGATATATTATGAAACATCTGGGGGACCGGGTGGTTTCTGCGGTGGAAGCCGTCGGTGAGATGCTTGGCGCAAAGGAATGTAGGATAGCTCTTAAGAAAACTTATACAGAGGAAATTAAAGCTCTGGAAAAGGTATTGAAAGACCGGTCTTCCAAAGTGATGCTGGCGAAAATGGACAGCTTTTATCCGGCAGGGGATGAGCAGACTATGGTCTATGAGGTGACAGGACGAGTTGTCCCGCCTGCAGGAATTCCTTTGGATGTGGGCTGTGTGGTTTCCAATGTGGCAACTATGCTTGGTATCAGTGATGCGATGGAAGGCAAAGCCTTTACAAAAAAATATTTGACAGTGACGGGAGAGGTAAAAAAGCCGACGGTACTTCATGTGCCGGTGGGGACCTCCTTTGAAACCTGTATCGAGATGGCCGGAGGAACATTAAAATCCAGATATTTTGTTGTTTCCGGCGGACCGATGATGGGTGCCCGGATGACAATGGAAGAGGCAAAGACGGCGGTGGTGACAAAGACGACTTCCGGTATACTTATTTTGCCGGAAGACAGCAGTATTGCGCGCAAGACGCAGATTTCTTTGCAGCATATGCTGAATCGTGCCCGTTCAGCCTGTATCCAGTGCAGCTATTGTACTCAGATGTGTCCGAGACATTTGATCGGTCATCCGCTCCAGCCTCATAAAATCATGCGCAAGCTTGCCATGTCCGGCGATGTGACAAAGATTTTGGATGATAAGGATGTCCGGAATGCGGCCATCTGCTGTGAATGTGGTATTTGCGAGGAATATGCCTGTCCGATGGGACTGCAGCCAAAGCGGGTCAATCAGGTACTTAAAGGAGCACTCCGAGAGGCCGGTATCCGTTATACGAGGGAAGAGGCCGAGTATAAAGCGGACAGAAACCGGGAAGGCCGGAAGATTCCGGCAGGCCGTGTGGCAGCCCGTGTCGGTGTATTATCCTGGTATGATTTGAAGATTGATTCATGTGAGGAAGGAGCACCGGAACGGGTGGAAATTCCTGTCAGCATGCACATTGGTGCACCGTCGGAGCCGGTTGTTAAAGTCGGCGATACGGTAACGGAAGGTCAGTTAATCGCACGGATTCCGGAAGGAGCCATGGGAGCGAATATCCATGCCAGTATTTCCGGAAAAGTGGTTTCCGTCGGAGGACGGATTATCATTGAAAGGACGGGTAGATGACGATGATTGAAACGGTAGGTTTTCTCGAACTGAATAGTATTGCCAAGGGTGTGGAGGCTGCCGATGCTATTTTAAAGGCTGCCCAGGTGGAACTGACCTTTGCGAAACCGGTATGTCCGGGGAAATATAGTATATTATTTACAGGAGAGGTTGCAGCGGTAAAGGCGTCACTGGACGCGGGAATGGCTGTCGGGGAGAGCCATGTGGTGGATTCCACTGTCATTCCAAGAGTCCATCCTCAGGTAATTGAAGCCATTAATCAGGCAACAGACTTTCATGGAACAGGCGCCATTGGCGTTATGGAGTTTTTCAGTATTACAGCAGCTGTTTACGGCGCCGATGCGGCAGTGAAGGCGGCCAATGTGACCTTGCTTGACGTGCGTCTCGGCATGGGCCTTGGCGGCAAATCTTTTGTGGTCATGGCCGGTGACGTGGCTTCCGTAAAAGCGTCTGTGGATGCCGGCAGCGAAGAAGGCAAGAACAACGGTTTACTTGTTTCCAGCGTCGTCATTCCAAGTCCGCGTCCGGAAATTTTTGAAAGCCTGATGTAGAGGTGAACAGCGTGGAAAATGTTTTTGAAGATAAACAAAGGGTTATTCAGGAATATGTACCCGGCAAACAGACGACGATGGCCCATTTGATTGCCAATCCGAAAGAGGATTTGTACACAAAACTGGGAGTCATCACAGAGAATCGGGGTGCCCTGGGAATTATGACCATCACGCCAAGTGAAGCAGCCATTATCGGTGCCGATGTGGCGACGAAAGCGGCCGCAGTGGACATTGTTTTTGTGGACCGTTTCAGCGGTTCTTTGGTCATCTGCGGCGATGTTTCCAGTGTGGAAGCCGCACTGATTGCGGTCAATGACACGCTGGCCGATGTCCTCGGTTTCAGTCCGGCTCAGATTACCCGGACCTGATGGGAGGCATGATATGAAGAAATTAATGCTCATTGGAAAGGTGTCTTGTGGGAAGACGACCCTGTGCCAGTATTTGACAAATCAGGCGATTAACTATAAAAAGACCCAGGCGCTGGAAGTGACGGACAATATCATTGATACGCCGGGGGAATATGTGGAACGGCGCCAGTTTTACCAGGCGTTGGCGGTTACATCCCTGGGAGCAGATGTCGTGCTTCTTTTACAGGACCCGACAGATATGACATTTACATTGCCGCCGGGACTTCAGGCCATGTTTCAAAAACCGATGGTGGGTGTCATTACAAAAAGTGATTTAATTAAAGATGAGGCACAGCTTGTCCGGGCGGAAAAAAGCCTGGCTTTAGCCGGCGCACATCCTATTTTTAAAATATGCAGTATGACCGGTGAGGGTATTAAAGAGCTGGTCGATTATCTGACAGAAGATATTGAATAAAGGCTTCTCCTATAAGGGAAAGGGAGGCCTTTTTCTTTTTTATAAGGCAGATTTCCCGGTGGGGAATTTTCTCTTTGAGGGCAAGATTAAAAATTTGTCCCTGGGCGAGAGCTTCTCTGGCAAAGGGTTCGGGCACCATGCCGATGCCAAGACCTCCGGTGATTACCGGAACGATCAAATCGGTGGTGGCCAGTTCAATGTCCGGTTCGGGGGAAAGGTTATTGTCACGGAAAAACTGGTCGAAAAACTGGCGGGTCATCGTTCCTTTTTCCATAGAAACAAGAGGATAGTCCATTAATTCTTTCAGGGAAATTGTGCGGCCATACAAGTCCGAAAAGGTCTGACCGGCAATCATAATATCCTGAAAGTCCGTCAGGTGGGTGACCGATAAATCTTCATGTTTATAATTATTGTTTATGACGAGGACAGCGAAATCAATGTGTCCGTTCAGTATTTCCTGAAGCATTTCCGGAGTACTGGAATTGAAAAGCTTCATACGGATACCGGGATGCTTTTTACGGAAATCAGCGAGAATCGGTATCAGGTAGTGGTGCAGTGTTGTTTCACTGGCCCCGATGGCAATGATACCCTCTGAAAGATTTTTTGCTGCTTCCAGGCTGGCTTCGGCCTGAAAAATAGTTTCGCAGGCAGCGGCAATAGAAGTATAAAACTTTTTGCCCTCCGGCGTAAAACGAACGCCTTTTTGAGAACGGACGAATAAGGAACATCCCAGTTCCCGTTCCAGCGACTGAATGGCGTGGGTAACGGAAGGCTGAGTGACATACAGAGCTTTGGCGGCGGCGGTAATGCTCTGATATTTTCCAACGTAATAAAAAGTGCGGTAAAAATCAAAATTCATAAAAAAGAGTCCTTTCATAGATGGTATTAATGGAGTATATAAAATTCATTGATTTTATTTATTGTTTATTTTATAGTATAATTCCCTTCGGAAATAAAAGCAATAAGGGAAGGATGAAAAACATGATAAAAGATTTGACAGAAGGGAATCCGCAAAAGGTACTTTGGCAGTTCACCGTTCCGATGTTTATCAGTGTAGTGTTTCAGCAATTATATAATATTGCTGACAGCGTCATTGCCGGGAAATTTGCCGGGGAAGACGCACTGGCGGCTGTCGGGGCTTCTTATCCGATTACAATGATATTTATGGCGATTGCCGTGGGAAGTAATGTCGGCTGCGCCGTAGTCATATCTCAGCTTTTTGGTGCGAAAGAGTATGCAAAAATGAAAACAGCGGTATTTACAACGCTGCTGTCTTCGGTCGTTTTGTCAGCAGTCCTGATGGTTTTAGGACTTTTAGGGACCAGGGGTCTGATGGAAATGATTCATACGCCGGAAAATATTTTCTCTGACGGCGCCCTGTATTTAAGAATTTATGTCGGCGGTTTTCTTTTTCTCTTTTTATATAATGTCGCTACCGGTATATTTACCTCATTGGGAGATTCAAAGACCCCTTTGTATTTTCTGATCGGTTCTTCATTGGGAAATATCGCTCTGGATACATGGTTCGTCGCCGGCTTCCATTGGGGAGTGGCCGGTGTGGCATGGGCTACCTTCATTGCACAGGGAATTGCCTGTGTGCTTGCCCTTTTAACATTGGTAAAACGTCTTCGCGCTGTTGAGACGACAGAAAAATACGAGATATTTTCTTTTGTTATGTTAAAAAAAATCAGTCTGATTGCGGTGCCGAGTATTCTACAGCAGAGCTTTGTCTCCGTAGGAAATATTTTTATCCAGAGCCTTGTCAATTCCTTTGGTTCTTCAGTCATTGCAGGATATTCGGCGGCGATTAAGCTGAATACCTTTTCTATCACATGTTTTACAACGTTGGGAAACGGCGTATCCAGTTTTACAGCGCAGAATCTGGGGGCTGGCAAGGTGGACCGGGCCCGGAAAGGATTAAGTGCCGGAATCAAAATGGGTTTGCTGACTGCAGTGCCATTTTTCATTGCCTTCTTTATTTTTGGTCAGAATATGGTACAATTATTTATGAGCGGAGATGCATCTGCTGTGGCCTTAAATACGGGTATTACCTTTCTTAGAATTGTGGCCCCATTTTATTTTGTCATTTCCATCAAGCTTGTTATTGACGGAATGCTTCGGGGAGCAGGGGCTATGGCTTCCTTTATGGTTGCCACCTTTACCGACCTGGTTTTGAGGGTGATTTTATCCTACATATTGGCGGCTACCTTTGGGGCGACAGGTATATGGATGTCCTGGCCGATCGGCTGGTCCATTGCCACCGCAATGTCAGTCATTTTCTACTGGCGTGGCAAGTGGGCAGATAAATTCAAAGCGCAGTAATTAATGGAAGGAGAGCTTTGGTATGGCAGAAAAAGTAATTATTTGTATTGGACGGGAATATGGCAGCGGAGGTCGT
>CATYEA010000020.1 GCA_958405355.1 uncultured Lachnospiraceae bacterium | reverse complement strand
ACAGGTCGTCATAAACTTCTTTACGGTTAATCTCATTCAAAATTTCATGCCGACCGCCCTCATAGAAGATAATATCCAAATCCTCCATTCCGGCCAGAACAAACATATCATATACCTTCTGGACTCCTCGTCCGCTGTCACCCACCGGGTCATCTCCGCCGGAAACAAAAAGTACAGGTAAATTTTTCGGCATTTTCTTAACATTTGACTTCTTTGCAATAAAGCCAAGCCCTTTAAACATTTCATGATAACCGTTCAGGGTAAAGACAAACTGACATCTTGGCTCAGCTATATAGGCATCCACCATTGCCTCGTCCCGGGATATCCAATCAAAATCTGTCCGGGACGGAGCAAAACCTTTATTATAGGAACCAAAAGCCATCTTATTGACAAAGGTACTTCGATATCTCCATCCCTTCACAACAGCCAGGACACGGGTCAGCCCCCGGCCAAATACAGCCACAGGCACCGAATGATAACCTGTACCCATAATGACAGCGCCGTCCACTTCTTTACCGTATTTAATCAGGAAATACCTGGTCAGGAAAGATCCCATGCTGTGTCCGAGAATATAATAAGGCACCCCCGGAAACCGTTTTTTAAATTGTTTCTGGATTTTACGCACATCATTGACAATACACTCAAAACCATTATCACCAAAATAGCCCCAGTCTTCCTGAGACGCTACCGAATCGCCGTGCCCCAGATGGTCATCTCCGACAACGACAATTCCCTGTTCACACAAAAACCGTGCAAAATCATCATATCTGTCCACAAATTCTACCATCCCATGAACGATCTGGAGGACTGCTCTCACTTTCATACCTTCCGGTACCCAACAGATACCGTGGACCTTTGTCTCTTTATTGGATGATTTAAAATAAAAATTTTGTTTTTTAATCATTCAGCACCTCTCCCAATACTTTTCCGATACTATCATGAATAAGTAAATCCGCCTTTCTGTCATACGGCGTCTCACTCTTATTGATCAATACCAATTTATTTCCTTTGTAATACTGGATAAATCCTGCGGCTGGATAAACATTTAAGGACGTTCCGCCGATAATGAGGACATCCGCCTGAGAAATGGCATGGATACTGGCCGTAATGGTCATTTCATCCAACCCCTCTTCATATAAAACCACATCCGGTTTCACAATACCGCCGCATTTTTCACACCGCGGAATCCCGTCAGCTTTCAATATATATTCCGTGTCGTAAAACTCATGGCAGCGCATACAATAATTCCGATGCACTGTACCGTGAACTTCATACACCCGTTTACTTCCGGCCAACTGATGAAGACCATCAATATTCTGGGTCACAACCGCTTTTAATTTTCCCATTTCTTCCAGCTTTGCCAGAGCCAGATGGGCTGCATTTGGCTTTGCGTCCAGATAGAGCATGGTACTTTTATAAAAATCATAGAAAATATCCGGATGGGCCATAAAAAACGAATGGGATAAAATTTCCTCCGGTGACCGCTTATACCGCTTAATTGTATTATAAATTCCCGTCTCACTCCGAAAATCCGGAATACCGCTCTCGGTGGACACTCCGGCACCGCCAAAAAACACAATATTATCCGACTGCTTAATCAGTTCCTTTAATGTCATTTTTGTTTCCTCCCTTCTACTTTGCCCATCCATAGGACCGTTTTACTGCTTCGTGCCAGCCGGAAATATATTTTTCCCGGCAATTTTCATCCATACTTGCCGTAAAAGTCCGGGCCAGTTTCCAATTTTCTTTAATATCTTCCGTATCCTTCCAATAGCCTACGGCAATTCCCGCCAGATAGGCAGCTCCCAGCGCCGTCGTCTCCACACATTCCGGCCGGTGAACCGGCGTATTCAATATATCCGCCTGAAACTGCATCAGGAAGTTATTGGCGCAGGCACCGCCGTCCACCTTCAATGCGGACAGAGTAATCCCCGAATCTGCTTCCATGGCCTTCAATACATCATAGGTCTGATAGGCCAGAGATTCCAACGTAGCCCGGATAAAATGCTCTTTTTTAACACCCCGGGTCAGTCCAACGACCGTTCCTCTGGCATACTGATCCCAATAAGGCGCCCCCAGCCCGGTAAAGGCCGGAACCACATAAACACCGTTGGAGTCCTCCACTGCCAGAGCATATTCTTCCGAATCCTTCGCCGACTTGATCATCCGCATTTCATCCCGCAGCCACTGAATCGCCGCTCCGGCCATAAAAATGCTGCCTTCCAGCGCATAATTGACACTGCCGTCAGCACTGGCCGCAATGGTCGTCAGAAGTCCCCGCTTAGAAGATACGGCTTCTTTTCCTGTATTCATCAACAAAAAGCATCCGGTTCCATATGTATTCTTCGCCTCTCCCGGCTCAAAACAGCATTGTCCGAACAGGGCGGCCTGCTGGTCCCCGGCAATACCGCTGATTGGAATACGGCCGCCAAGAATACCTTCATTCGTATATCCATAAACACAGCTTGAAGGTTTAACTTCAGGAAGCATACATTTCGGAATATTCATGACCGCCAAAATATCATCATCCCAGCACAGATCATGGATATTATAAAGCATAGTCCGGGAAGCATTGGTATAATCCGTAACAAAAACTTCACCGCCTGTCAGCTTCCAGATCAGCCAGGTATCTATCGTTCCGAAAAGCAAGTCCCCTTTTTCTGCCGCTTCTCTGGCACCTCCGACATTTTCCAGAATCCATTTAATCTTGCTTCCCGAAAAATAGGCATCGGCAATCAATCCGGTCTTTTCCAGAATATCCTGGTCATAACCCTTCGTTTTCAGAGAATCGATATATTCCGACGTTCTGCGACATTGCCAGACAATGGCATTATATACCGGAAGTCCCGTATTCTTATCCCAGACCACCGTCGTCTCCCTCTGATTAGTAATGCCAATACCCGCAATATTTTCCGCAGTCACTCCCGCCTTCCCCATGGCGGCAATGGCCACGCTCATCTGGGTCGTCCAAATTTCCAGAGCATCATGTTCTACCCAGCCGGCCTTCGGATAGATCTGCGTAAACTCCTGCTGGGCCACGCTGACAATCTCTCCGGCTTTATTAAATAATATACACCGGGAACTTGTCGTTCCCTGGTCCAATGCCATCATATATTTCTCCATGTCGTTACCCCCTGTCAATTATATGAACTTCTTCTTATTTAGCTTAATCTCAAAAGCCTTTAAAATCTCCGGGTCCTTCACCTTACGGTAATACCCTTCGGCCGCCACCGGATTCCCCATACAGGCACAGGCCTGGCCCGCCATAATATAATAACTGTCCTCCGGATTTATAGCGTAAGCCTCTTCATAACAATGAAGCGCCTCCTCAAAACAACTGTTGCTCACCAGGAGATTTCCTTTCATTACAAGAAGATCATCCCCATCCGGTTCCAGTCGAATCGCCCGGTCAACCGCCTTCAAGCCCTTCCGCACAAAGCCAAGCTGATAATTTGCCATAGCCAGATAATACCAACCGTTGACGTTTCCCGCCGCCAGCCGGGTCACTTCTAAAGCCAATTCTCCCAAAGCTTTCACTGTGCCGATATCCCGGCAGCGATCCTCCATGATTTCCGAGGCAAAGACCTCACAGCCTTTTAAAAGCCCTTCGATCCGGCCCGCAGCCCCTGAGCTTCGGCCCGCTTGGCCAAAAAGCTTTGCCCGGCCATCCGCCGCCGCTTTCGCATAATCCACCGTCTCAAAAGGCCCTGCATTCTTGTGAATCAACATTTTCAGCGGACTGTAGCGCATGTCTCCATTTTCAATCACCAGATAATTTTTATCCTGCGGAAAATCCATCCCCATCCGGGTATCCTGAGATACATGCCCCTGGACGGAGACAGGCTCTTTCAGGAGCCGGACGTTTCTCGTATCCGCACAGATATTCCCCTCCAGAAAAAGAGCCGGATGCCGGATATAACGGTAAACAGTGGCCGTCTCATACCAGCCGACGATCTGATTCTCATAAACAAATATTACAGGAATACCTTCCATATGGCCGCTCCGTACAGTCCCCTCATAAAAATCCTCCAGTTCGGCACCTACCGCATCTTCTCTGCTCCTGCTGCGGCTGAGCGCCCAGCAATGCCCTGCATAATCAAAGAATTCATTCATCCGCAGTGTTGCCAAATTGTCAATTTTTACCGCAAGAATGGCCATTTTCAAGTCTCCTCCCCAAATTCTGATATGTTCATATTATAGAACATTTTATAGGTTTATTCAATGAAAAGCCTTTACTTCCTGTGGAATTTCAGCTACAATATGGAGAGGAAAAATAAAAGAAAGGTGGATTTATCATGGCAAATCCAATTGTTACAATCACTATGGAAAACGGCGATGTGATGAAGGCTGAACTTTATCCGGAAATCGCTCCGAATACAGTAAATAACTTCATCTCCCTTGTACAGAAAGGCTACTATGACGGTCTGATTTTTCACCGTGTCATCAAAGGCTTTATGATTCAGGGCGGATGCCCGGACGGCACAGGCATGGGCGGCCCAGGCTACTCTATCCGCGGCGAATTTTCCCAGAACGGTTTCGCCAATGACTTAAAACACGATACCGGCGTATTATCTATGGCTCGTACAATGATGCCAAACTCCGCAGGTTCCCAGTTCTTTATCATGCACCAGCCAGCTCCGCACCTTGACGGCGCATATGCTGCTTTCGGTAAGATCATCGAAGGACTGAACGTCGTTGACAAAATTGCCAACGTTCCGACCAACCGCATGGACGCTCCGAAAATCCCTCAGAAAATCCAGTCCATGACTGTAGAACTTTTCGGTGAAACATATCCGGAACCAGAAAAATGCTAAAAATAATCGAAATATTTTTATAAAAAACACTTGATTATTTTTTGATTATTTGATAATATAAAAAAGTCGCAAACAGAATATTGTAGCGAATGCAGTTGTGGCGGAATGGCAGACGCGCTAGATTCAGGTTCTAGTGAGGTAATACTCGTGTGGGTTCAACTCCCATCAACTGCATACAGCGTATCCAAAGAAAAATTTCTATGGATACGCTTTTTTTATATTTAAAAATAGCCTTTACACGGATACCGTATCGCTTTTTCAAATTCTACATATATTATAAGGAAACTAACTAAATAAGGTATGAATCTTTATGAGAGATTATGTCACTCTTTCAATAGAAACTCACTTGTTTTTTGCACGAATCATGAAAGAACACGCTCTTTTTCTGGAAGCCGGTTTTCCCTGCTGCGAAAAAGATTTTATCGAGGAAGCTGAATATTTTCTCCGAAAATTTGAGGAACTTCTCAACGATACTGTCAAAATTTCAGCAGGAAATATCCACGAAGCCGTTTTAAATTCCAATGAACTGATTACGGAATTTACCATTCCTGCAGAACACAAAACCGAGAATTTAAGCGGCATTTCCATTGACAGCAGAATTTCAAAAATGACCCAGGCCCTGCATTGCGGCTGTCTCTGCGAAGGAAACCGGCCACTGTATGAACCGGTGGTTCGTATTAATGAACGTGCCCTCGAACTGTTAAACGGACTCATTCGCTTTAAAGAACGTATTCTGTGTAAAATGAATCATTGTCAGCTTTACACGTCCAATTATCCGCTTCTCATCGAACACATCATGCGTGAAGCGAGACTGTACCGGGACATCTTAATACAGCTTATGTCGAACAGGAATATTTCCTCCCAGAATCTCTATGAAACAGAAGCTTTCTGGAATCAGATTATGATGGAGCATGCATGGTTCATCCGCGGTCTTCTGGATCCATCCGAAGCAGAACTTATCGAAACGGCCGATGATTTTTCCAAAAAATATGCACAGCTTATTGAAATGGCCTGCCGGCAGGACCGACGCGCAAATGCCATGACAGAAAAGACATTAAAAGAAACATTAAAATACCGCGACTTTAAGGCCGCCGGAGCAAAGGGCATTCTCGACTGCCAGATTTCCTCTATTATCCTGCCTTTATTGGCAGACCATGTTCTTCGGGAAGCCAACCACTATATCCGTGTGCTGGAAACCGGACGAACACGATAGGAGGTGTCTGAATGGAGCTTTGTAATTATCCCTGCGCTGGCCAGACCCGTTATTATGACATCGAAGCCATAGAAATTCCTATTGTTTATAACAAATATGGGGACCATGACCCTAATGGTCTTCTATATGTATTAAAAAAGGATGCGGAACGTATCCGCAAGGGCGCTCTGCGTAATTTTTCTCTGGAAATCCCTCAGCCTTATGAAGAGGTGAAACCTCTTGTGATTCGGGCAAACGTGGGAGAAACGGTTGTAGTTTCTTTCTCCCACTCACTGAACCGTCCGCTTTCCATTCATGTTCTGGGAATGGACTACGACGTACAGACCTCCGACGGAGCAAATGTAGGTTTCAACCAGGATACAACAACGAAAAACCAAATCACCTACACCTGGTATGCTGCCCGGGAAGGCGTTTATCTGTTCCATGATATGGGCGACATGCGGAGCAGCGAAGACGGAACCAATATCCACGGGCTTTTCGGAGCTATTATTGTGGAAGCACCCCAATCCAGATGGCTGGACCCCCAGACAGGCGCCGAACTGGAAAGCGGACTTTTCGCAGATATTTACTCCCCCGACAAACCCGCTTTCCGGGAATATTCCGTATTCTTCCACGATGAGCTGGAAATTCTGGACAAAAACGGTAATCCGCCTGTAGATCCTCACACCGGCCTGCCATCTTCCACTACAGGAATCAGCTATCGTTCCGAGCCTATGCGTAACCGCCTTCCTCTGACCGACGAACACTCAGACAGCGGCGAAGATATTTCCATGAGTTCCTGGGTCTATGGCGACCCGGCGCCGCCTATTCTGCGCGCCTATGTAGGCGACCCTGCAAAAATACGGCTGATTCATGGCGGCCTTAAGGAAACCCATGTTTTTCACCTCCACAACCACCAGTGGCGTCTGGAAGGAGAAAATCCGGTTTCCACCATCCTGGACTCCATTACCATTGGTCCTCAGGAATGCTATACCCTGGACATTCTCCACGGTGCGGGAAGTCTGACGGAAACCATCGGAGATGTGATTTTCCATTGTCACCTCTACCCTCATTTTCACGAAGGGATGTGGACCTTATGGAGAATACATGACCGATTGGAGGATGGTACAGGAAGACTCCCTGACGGTACGGAGATTCCGCCGCTCATTCCTTTAAAAGACAGAATGGCACCGCCGCTAAAAGATGAAGATCATCCGGGCTACCCTAACTTCATCAACGGCACCTTCGGTGAACGCCCTCTTCAGCCGCCTCTCGGCATTTTAAATCCCGACGGCAGCAATAAGATTGAACCTACAGACCTGGAACGGGCCAATTTCGTAGAGAATTTTGTTCCCGGCGCCCTCTACTCCGAAACCTGCCCTTGCCGGACAGATAACCTAAAAGTCTTTGAGATTGCTGTCGTCCAGGCCAAAATAACCTATAACAGCTATGGATGGAATGATCCTCAGGGACGCTTTTTTGTCCTGAAAGAAGATTTGGAATTCCATGGCGGCCTTGACGCATATATCCGTAAGGTGGAAGAAGGCAAAATCCGCGTAGAACCCCTGGTCATCCGTGCCAATGCCGGGGACTGCATTGAAATCCGTTTTACCAATCTGCTCCCGGAATATCTTGAAGAAAGTCCTTTCCAAATGAAAACTTTGACGGATATCGTGGGCTTTCACGTGCATCTGGTCAAATTCGACACCATCGTTTCCGATGGTGCGGCCAACGGCTGGAACAACATTGCCGGAGCCAGAAAATACGAAACCCTGATTGAACGCTTTTTTGCAGACACAGAACTGCGCACCGTCTTTTTCCACGACCACTTATTTGCCAATTCCCATCAAATGCACGGTGTATTCGGCGCCATGATTATTGAGGAAGCCGGCGCCACATTCCACAGCATACGCAGCGGCAAAGAGCTGCGGCGCGGCACCCAGGCAGTAATTCGACGCATAGACGGCACTTCCTTCCGGGAATTCGTCCTGTTCGTCCATGACTTTGCTTTTCTCTTTGACAAAGACGGCAACGCTCTGAATCCTCCGGCGGTACCTGGCTCCCACGATGATCCGGGTGTCATGGGCATTAACTATCGGTGTGAACCGATGCGGGAACGGTTAAAAAACGAAGAAGATCCGGCCTATATTTTCAGTTCCCTGGTTCATGGTGACCCGGCCACCCCTGTTCTGGAAACCTATCCGGGAGACGAAATTGTCTTCCGCCTGCTGGACGGTGCCCATGAAGAACAGCATTCCTTTAACCTTACCGGAATGTCCTGGCAGAAGGAAATTGCTGATCCTCATTCACCGATAGCCGCCTCTCAAACCATTGGTATTTCCGAAGCCTTCAACCTCCGGATTACTAAAAAATACGCACCGGGAGATTATCTCTACTACTTTGGCGGAATCGATGATACGTGGCTGGGTCTTTGGGGAATCCTCCGGGCCCATGACCACCCTGTTAAACACTTAAAACCTCTGTGTCAAGGCAAGGATAGAATTCTGCCGCTTCCGCCTTGCCCGGGAAAAGATGCCATTGTCCGTAAATACCAAATTGCGGCGATACAACGGGATATCCCTTATAACCGTTATGGCGATCATGACCCGGACGGACTACTTTTTGTTCCGCTGGAAGATGCCGACAAGGCGCTGTGCGGAAATTACTGTCCAAAACCGCTGATACTCAGAGCCAATGCGGGGGAATGGATTGAAGTTACCCTTCACAATCTTTTCAATCCGGCACAGCCTGTGGAATTCTTTGATTATCCAAGTGTTCCTCTGGATTTAAAACACCAGCCATCCATGCGGGTTTCCTTAAATCCGCAGTTTCTGAACTATGACCCGGTTTGTGATTCGGGCATCAATGTCGGTTACAACAACAGGGAACAGACCGTTGGCCCGGGAGAAAGCAAAAAATATCTGTGGTATGCTGATAAAGAATACGGTCCATGTATTATCCACTCCTTTGGAGATATGCGCAATCACAGATATCACGGACTTTTCGGCACGATTATCATTGAACCGGCCGGAGCTGCATGGTACCGTAATTTTTCATTTTCTAAAGCAGTGTATGATGAAGAAGCCGTCATCACCGCCCCGGGTGTGGATAGCTTTCGTGAATGTGTAGTAATGATTCAAAATGGAATCCGTATGCTGGACCGCAACGGAGAACTTGTAAAGACGATACGAGAAGATGATGGAGAAGCCATTGATGCGGAAGACACCGGAGAAAAAGGCTATAACTACCGCTCAGAACGTTTCGCCAACCGATTGAAACAGGACCGCCGGATTTCCAGAGTTTTTAACAGCCGTATCCACGGTGACCCGGCAACGCCGCTGTTTAAAGCCTATACCGGAGAACGGGTTATTTTCCGTACAATGATGCCTGCAGATAAACCGCGTAATGTGGGCTTTACCATCCACGGACATGAATGGCGGGAACAATCCGAAGATCCGTTTTCCAGAATCATTCCTCTCCAGGGCGGCATCAGTATTGGAAACACTTTCAATATGGAAATTAAAAACGGAGCTTCCTGTCCCGGCGATTACCTCTATCGCTCCGGCAGCCTGAAATGGGATGTGGAATCAGGTATGTGGGGAATTTTCCGGGTTATGAAACAAGGGCTGCGATGCAAATGTAAAAATACCTGTCATGGAATATGGAAACGTATTTGGAAAGACAGATAAATTCTGCTTAATACGCAATTGGAGGGTGCTTCCGGTTTTACCCGGAAACACCCTCTGTCATGTTTTATCTCTCTTCACGGAAATAGGATTCTCCCAGATGCGCCGGCGGCTGCGTCTCCCGGCTTTCCCGGATACTGATAATGATCAATACAATAATCGTTACCACATAAGGAAGCATCTTGAATAACTCCTGATCGCTCATTCCCAGATTTGGAATGTAGTTATACACAATGAACAGACCGCCAAACAAAATAGAACCCAAAATACTTAAATTCGGCCGCCATACGGCAAAAATAACAAGGGCAATCGCCAGCCATCCTCTGTCGCCGAAACCATCGTTTGACCAGACACCGTTGGCATAATCCATAACATAATACAGACCGCCCAGACCTGCGACCATACTGCCGATACAGGTAGCTACATATTTATAGCGGTTGACGTTAATACCGGCCGCATCGGCTGTCGCCGGATTTTCACCCACAGCCCGAAGATGGAGACCCACACGGGTCCGTCCTAACACGTAGGAGGTAACCAATGCCAGTACAATGGCTACATATGCAAGAAAACTGTAGGAAAACAACACCTGGCCCACCGGACCCAGTTTACTTGCAAATGGCAGCGTTGTTCGGAAGCAATTACTTGTAGCCGTCAAACTGATGGAAGGCATATCACTTTTCACCAGCTTGATCAGAGAACCGCCGAAAAAGTTACCAAAACCTGTTCCAAAAGTGGTCAGCGCAAGACCTGTGACATTCTGATTGGCACGAAGCGTTACTGTCAAAAAGCAATAGATCAATCCCATACACAGAGAACCTAACATACAGGTCAAAAGAGGGATGAGAACCGCCAGAAATGGATTCATTGCAGAGGCGTCTGTCAGAGACTGCTCATACATAAATGCTCCAATAACACCGCTGATACCGCCCACATACATGATTCCCGGAATACCCAGATTCAGATTACCGGATTTTTCGGTGATAATCTCTCCGGTAGAACCAAACAAAAGCGGAATTCCCTGAACAACTGCACGCTGAATAAAGGATGCTATCATGATTCTTTCTCCCCTTTCTTAGAACTGTGTACCTTAATTGTATAGTTAATGAAAAACTCACTTCCTATAATGAAGAAAATGATAATTCCCGTAAGGATATCGGAAAAGGAACTGTTCAATCCAAAAGTTGTCGATATCTCAATGGCCCCCTTTTGAAGAAATACGATCAAAAAGGATGTAAGAACCATGTACAGCGGATTAAACTTTGCAAGCCAGGAAACCATAATGGCCGTAAATCCACGGCCGGCCGCCGTATCCCTGGTAATTGTATGGTCCGTTCCGCTGACTAATAAAAGTCCTGCGATTCCGCAGATAGCGCCGGAAAGAATCATCGTACGAATAATAACTTTCTTTACATCAATACCCACATAACGGGCCGTATTTTCACTCTCACCAACAACGGCAATCTCATATCCGTGTTTGCTGCTCCGCAGATATACAAACATAAATACTGTCAATGCCGCCACAACTAAAATATTGAGCAGATAATCATATCCTCCCAAAGACGGCAGCCATCCGTTTCGGGTCGATTGGTTAATAACACCGATCTGACCGGAACCCTTTGGTACCGACCAGATATAAGTAAAATAAGACACAAGCTGAATCGCGATATAGTTCATCATCAATGTAAACAGCGTCTCATTTGTTTTCCAGTTGGCTCTGAAAAATGCCGGAATCACTGCCCAAATGGCACCGGCCAGACAGCTTGTAACGATCATCAGGAGATACAATGCGGCGCTTGGCAGCTTATTGCCGAACAAAATCATACAAGCAGCTGTAGCAAGTCCGCCGGCCAGCACCTGGCCCTCAGCACCGATATTCCAAAACCGCATTTTAAACGCCGGAGTCACTGCCAACGATACACACAAGAGCATGGCAATATTCTGGACCAGACTCCAGATTCTTCGTTTCGTTCCAAAAGCGCCCTCAAACATTTTCACATAAACGCCGATCGGATTCTCCCCTGTAAGGACCACCGTCACCAATGCACATACGATCAGGGCAGCCACAACCGCGCAAATTCGAATCAGCCATGATTTCCACCAGTCAAGCGCATCCCGCTTGGCAATATGAAACTTCGGCTCATGTTTCTTTTTATTCATGCGTCTCCCCTCCATCTGTCTTTGTCATCAGTAAACCAATCTGTTCTTTTGTCGCCGTCCGACCGTCAACCATACCTGTGACCTTACCGGAACCGATGACCATAATACGGTCACAGAGCTCCAGTAATACATCCAGATCCTCTCCGACGAAAATCACGGCAACCCCTGCTTTCTTCTGCTGATTCAGCAGGTTATAAATAAGATAGGAAGAATTTATATCCAATCCCCGGACCGGATAGGCCGCCATCAATACGGTCGGTGATGCAGCGATTTCTCGTCCGACAAGCACCTTCTGCACATTTCCTCCGGACAGCCGCCGCACCGGTGTATTCACACTTGGTGTAACAACATCCAACTGTTCAATAATACGCTCCGCCAGATCCTTCGGCGGCTTACGTTTAACAAATACGGATTTCCCGCTGCGATAGCTTCGAAGCATCATATTGTCCGTAATATCCATATTTCCCACAAGGCCCATGCCAAGACGGTCTTCCGGAACAAAAGAGAGGCGGACACCCATATCCCGAATCTGAAGCGGTGTTTTATCTCTTAAATTGCTCTCTTCGCCGCTCTTTGGATCATAATAGAGAATTTCTCCGCTCTGGAGCGCCTGAAGTCCGGCAATCGCTTCCAAAAGTTCTCTCTGACCGCTTCCTGCAATACCGGCAATACCAAGAATCTCACCGGAACGGGCTTCAAAAGACACATTCTTTAAAATCTGAACACCATTCCTGTCCATACAATTGACATTGCGTACCACTAAACGTTCCTTCGGATTCTCCGGTTCACTGCGTTCAATATTCAGCGAAACTTTCTTGCCGACCATCATCTCAGTGAGCTGGGCTTCATTTGTCTTCGCCGTTTCCACCGTGCCGATATACTCTCCCTTTCTGAGAACAGCTACCCGGTCTGACAGGGAAAGTACCTCATGCAGCTTATGGGTAATAATAACAATCGCCTTGCCATCCTCGCGCATCCGCCGCAGAATATCAAACAAATTCCGAGTCTCCTGCGGAGTCAGAACAGCCGTTGGCTCATCCAGGATCAAAATATCTGCCCCACGGTACAGCACCTTGACGATCTCAACCATCTGCTTTTCAGAAACAGACATTTCATATACTTTTTTCATCGGGTCCAGGTGAAAACCATATTGTTCGCTGATCGCCAGAATACGTTCAGCCGAACGGCGGATATTGTAGCCGCCCTCCTCTTCAAATCCCAACACAATATTCTCTGTCGCCGAAAAAACATCTACCAGCTTAAAATGCTGATGGATCATACCAATTTTGTAATCAAAGGCATCTTTCGGAGATGCGATCACCGCCTCCCTGCCATCGATAAAAATCTGTCCTTCGTCCGGGAAATAAATACCTGAGATCATATTCATCAGGGTTGTTTTTCCGCTACCGTTTTCTCCGAGTATGGAAAGGATTTCGCCGCGGTTCACACGAAGGCTGATATCTTTATTCGCAACGACTTTACCAAAGGTCTTTGTAATGTTGCGTAATTCAATAGCCGCGTTTTTTTGTTCCTCCATAATTCCTCCTAATATGCCGTAAATAATAGAAAGGCGGGGCAGTTAATGCCCCGCCCTGTTGGGTGAATGTAATAACTTAGAACATTTCATTCAATGTTGTAATTCCGTCGATACGAAGGTCAAAATACGGAGCGGACCGCATTTCAGACTCATGGAAATATCCATCAGAAATTACTTCTGTATCTGGTGTATAATCTGCATCTGTGTCTACATCGGCCATGTAAGAATCCATAGCAGCGCCATCTACAGTAAATACGGATGTATCAAATACATGTAATTCACCAGAGATTAATTTTTCTTCTGCTTCTGCAATAGCTTCTGCTGTTCCTTCAGCAGCAGCCGCATCATTCAGCTCTGTAAGAACTACAGAACCTTCTTCGATACCTTTACACCAGTCAGCAGCAATAGCTTCGCCATTTGCTACACAGTTTACAATGTATTCAAAATAAGGTGCCCAGTCAATCTTAGAGGATACGATAAATGTATTCGGGCAAGCGGATACGGTACTTCCGTTATAGGATACGTTTGGAACACCAGCGCTCTCACAAGCTGTCGGTGCACCCATGGAGTCAGCATGCTGGCTGATCAATTTACAATCGCGGCTGATCAAAGTATTTGCTGCTTCTTTTTCAGCAGTTTCATCATACCAGCTTCCTGTAAACTGTACTTCCATTGTAACGCTTGGGCATACAGATTTAGCTCCAAGGTAGAAGGATGTATATCCGGAAAT
Source organism: uncultured Lachnospiraceae bacterium (assembly GCA_958405355.1). Classification (GTDB taxonomy): domain Bacteria; phylum Bacillota; class Clostridia; order Lachnospirales; family Lachnospiraceae; genus Frisingicoccus. Next base: position 1,394 of record CATYEA010000020.1, on the reverse strand, counting down.
AACCTCAGCATATGTATAAGCGCCAACATAACCCATTTTTGCTTCATCTTCAGTGAATTCGCCGTTGGCGATCATTTCATTTAATTTCATACCTGCAGCAATACCTGCAAGATAACGTCCTTCATAAATAGAAGCGAACGCATTGTGGAAGTTATCTAATCCTGCTGTATGTGCAGTTGTTCCTGTTGCATGACAGAACTGAACATCCGGGAATTCTGCAGCAGCCTGTGCCATGTACTGTTCATGACCAAAACTGTCGGCAAATACGATATTACAGCCACGGTCTGCCAAGTCAGCAGCAGCTTCATAACATTCACTGCTCTCAGGAATATTTGTCTTAAAGATGACCTGTTCATCAGAAAGTCCAAGTGCTTCTTTTGCAGCATTCGCAGCATCAATGAAATTCTTATCATAAGTGGAATTTTCATCATGAAGGAAGATAAAACCAATCTTAATATCTTCTAAATTTGTTGCTGCTGCCTCTCCTGCAGTTTCTCCGCTCTCAGTTGTTTCTGCTTTTGTCTCTTTAGAAGAACTTCCAGAATCCGAAGAACATCCGGTAAGTACGCTCATGGACAATACGGTTGTTACTGCCAGAGCAAGTGCAAAAAACTTTTTCAACTTCATTTTTCATACCTCCGTTTTTTATGAGTCCCTATTTTGTTTTACAGCCCAAGAAAAGAAAAAAGAAAACAGACTTAATCTCTTAAGTCTGCTGCCAATATGCGTCCATTACACTACTATACTCTAACAAGTAATCATCAAATGTAGTAAGCTATCCTAAGTACCAATAGTCACAACTTCCGGCGTGCGGTAGAAACGTTTGGGCCAGACATCCAAACCTATATTGGCATAACGCATTTAATCACTTTTTCATGGTAGCATACCCCTTGACCAAAGTCAACAAAATTCGTCTCTAATTCCTTTAACTTTTCCGCACACCGGACACTCTGATTTAATTTTTCCACCCGTTCCAGACCTTAACTTCGTCTGTCAATAATATCCTCCAGCTCTTCTAACTGATCCAATTCTTTCTCGAGCATCTGCTCTCTCCGCCGATTTCTTTCCCGACGTCTCGCCAGCATTTCTCTGCGGCGTTTACGTTTCAGACTCAATTCAATATGACGGAAAATGAGAAGAACCACAGCAATGGCAATCAGTGTTCCCACCCCGATAAGAATTGCCTTAAAGATTGGGAACGGTATTTTCGTAAATGTTACTTTAACTGCGTGATTTTCCTGAACATTATTTAATGTAAAACCGGAAGCACCTTCTGCAACTTCCTGCTCTGTGCCATCCACCGTCAGGGAAGCAAATTCATATCCTTCATCCGGAGCGAAATCAAAGGAAACATTGTCACCCCGAAGCACCGGAATCGACTGACTGCGGACCTG
>CATYEA010000019.1 GCA_958405355.1 uncultured Lachnospiraceae bacterium | reverse complement strand
TGTCCAAGATGTTCGGAAGCGAAGAAGATTTGTGAGGAAAAAATGCCGGAACTGATGGAGGTTAATGGACAGAAAGTCCGTTGCTTTAAATATACGAGTGAGTGGGAGGGAGCCGAATGACAGAAAAGAGCAAAACTCCGTTATTGGAAGTAAAGGATCTGAAAAAATGGTTTCCTGCTAAAAAGTCACCGTTTTCCAGAGAAAAAATATATATCAAGGCCGTTGATGGCGTGAGTTTCACGTTGAATGAAGGAGAGACCCTGGGAGTCGTTGGTGAATCGGGCTGCGGTAAATCCACTATGGGACGTTCCGTGCTTCGTTTGCTGGAGCCAACAGGGGGACAGGTTCTTTTTAACGGTGTTGACTATACGGCGCTGAAAGATAAGGAATTGAGAGATTCAAGGAAGGAACTTCAGATTATTTTCCAGGATCCATATGCTTCTCTGGACCCGCGTATGACCATCGGGGATATCATTGCTGAACCATTGGATATTCAGTTGAAGTTGCCGGCTAAAGAGCGGATGCAGAGAGTCCTTGAGACAATGGAGCGGGCCGGATTAAATACCCGTTTCGTGAATCGTTATCCGCATGAGTTCTCCGGCGGACAGAGACAGCGTATCGGTATTGCCCGGGCGATTGTCCTGAATCCGAAGATCATGGTCTGTGATGAACCGGTTTCTGCGCTGGACGTATCCATTCAGGCACAGGTCATCAACCTGCTGATGGATCTGCAGAAGGAAATGGGTATGGCCTATATCTTTATTTCTCACGATCTGAGTGTTATCAAGCATATTTCTGACCGGGTTGCTGTTATGTATCTTGGCCATCTGGTAGAAATTGCGGATAAAAAAGACATTTATGCCCATCCAATGCATCCATATACGGTTGCGTTGTTATCTGCGATTCCGGTAGCGGACCGGAAACATAAGAAAGAAAAAATTGTTCTGGAAGGCGACTTGCCAAGTCCGGCGAATCCGCCATCCGGATGCGTGTTCCATACACGGTGTTATAAAGCACAGGACATCTGCAAGACGGAGGTCCCTGAGTTAAAAGATTGTGGAAATGGACATTGTTGTGCATGTCATTTCCCTGAATAAAATATTTTCACGGGGGAATTGAAAATGAAAATTACAGGAATTAAAGTAAAACAGGTTGAGGTACCGTTAATCGAACCATTTCGAATTTCACTCGGAGTTATTACCCATTCCCGGAGCGCTATTGTAGCTGTAGAGACGGATGAGGGCCTTGTAGGTTACGGTGAAGGTGCACCTGCCATACTGATCACCGGGGAAAGCCTGTCAGGAACAGCCGACGTCATTCATGCTTTTGAAAATGAATTGATTGGTGTAGACCCGACAGACCTTGAAAAGGTATACTGGATCATGGACCGCACAGCAGCTCATTCCGGCAGTGCAAAAACAGCCATTGATATTGCCTGCTATGATCTGCTTGGAAAGAAAGCGGGAATGCCTGTATATAAACTTTTAGGTGGTCATCAGAATTACATCGATACGGATATGACCGTTGGTATCGATACACCGGAAATCATGGCTGCAAAAGCTAAAAAACATGTGGAAGCCGGTTTTGATACCATTAAGACAAAAGTGGGAACGACCTTTGCAGAGGATCTGGCCAGGGTAAAAGCTATCCGTGAGGCTGTCGGCGATGATGTGAAGATTCGTGTGGATGCCAACCAGGCATGGCATGCGAAAGAAGCTGTACGTTTGATTGAACGTTTGAATGAATATGATATTGAACTGGTTGAACAGCCGGTACCATATCATGATATTTCCGGTCTTGAATATGTTACAAAGCATTCCATCGTTCCGATCATGTCGGATGAAAGCTGTTTTAATTCAAAAGATGCCCTTCGTCTTGTAGAGCGTCGAGCAGTAGACTATTTGAACATTAAGCTGATGAAATGCGGCGGTATCCGCGAGGCATTGAAGATCAATGCTATCTGTGAAGCGGCCGGCATTGAATGTATGCTTGGATGTATGGTGGAGGAAAGTAACCTGGGAATTACAGCCGCAGCCAGTCTTGGAGCCGCTATGAAGAATATTACTCGTGCGGATCTGGATGCGACCTTCACTTTGACCGACCTGCCTTTTAAGGGTGGTATGCACGTTGAAAATACAAAGAGTCTTGTATTACCGGAAGAACCGGGATTTGGTTTTATAGGATTTGAAAAATAATGGGGGAATAGACAAATGTATCAGGATTTATCATTTATGAGAATACCTCTGCCGGAGGATGTATTAAAGCTGAAAAGTTTTGGTGATTTTGAAGGCGCTCAGAAAATGATTCAGCATTTTCTGAGCAAGGATATTCCACAGTCGCTTCGAAAACGCCTGGAAATTGAAGAAGATATTATCCGGGTGATGGGTAATGACGAGTACCCATATACTTATGAAGAAGCATTGGAAATTATGTCCAGCCATTTGAAGGACTTCAAAGAAGAAGAACTGCGCTATCTGAAAGAGATCAGCGCGGCGGATTGGATTTATATTGATGGTACTGTGCATTTTCAGCGTCGTTTCTATGAAAATCTTATTAAGACCCGACCGGACCTGGCAGCACGGGTGATGGTTCAGGATGTGGATGATGCTCAGGCAAACGAGCAGAAACAGAAACTTTTAAATGACAATGTGAAATATATGAAGGAACATGGCGGACGCAGCGTACGTATTCAGATTCGTGCAACAATTAAAGCTAAAAAAGAATTTGAAGAAGTTGGACGCAAAGTTCGTGTGCATCTTCCAGTTCCTAAAATCTGTCAGCAGGTTTCTAACATCAAGATTCTTGCCTCCTCACCGGAGATTGCCTACACTGCACCGGAAAATGCACCTCAGCGGACTGTATATTTTGAGACAGAACTTCAGCCGGATCAGGAATTCATGGTGGAATATGTCTATGATTATCACGTGGATTACGTGGAACTGGACCCGGCCAAGGCTGCAGCCAAGCAGCCGGATTTTTGCCTGGAAGAACAGGCACCGCATATTATGTTTACACCTTATCTTAGAGAGCTTCGGGATGAGCTTGCCGGAGATGAGACAAATCCGGTCATCCTTGCACGCAGATTTTATGATTTTGTGACAACTAAGGTTATGTATTCTTATATGCGTGAATACTTCACAATCGATTGTATTCCGGAATATTGTGCAGTGAACCAGAAAGGAGACTGCGGTGTGCAGGCTCTGCTGTTCATTACACTTTGCCGTATGTCCGGCATTCCGGCTCGTTGGCAGTCTGGTCTTTATGCGACTGAGTTTTACACAGGCTGTCACGACTGGGCACAGTTCTATGTAGAGCCTTACGGCTGGGTATTTGCCGATCCGTCCTTTGGCGGCAGCGCTTGGCGTTCCGGTAATACCGAACGCTGGAATTATTATTTTGGCAATCTGGATATTTTCCGTATGCCGGCCAACTCCGAAATCCAGATGGAATTCATGCCGGAGAAAAAATGGCTTCGCGGAGATCCAATCGATAATCAGCGCGGTGAGTTTGAATATGAAGACCATGGCCTTCTCTACTCCCAGCTGGAAGTTAACCAGGAACTTATTTCCTTGGAAGAGATTTAAACAAAAAGCTTATTTTTGGAGCAGCCTCAGGGCTGCTCTTTTTTTCTGGTTTGGAAATAGCAGGAAACCCATTTTGGGAGAAATCGGTTGCGGCAGAGGACGGGAGCATAGTATAATAAAAATATACATGAGAATTATATTGGGAAGGAATATACGAGATGGGGAAAAAGATAATTATTGGTTGTATTGCAGTAATCGGAGCACTTTTTCTTGCTTTTGGAATTATCGTCGCCTTTTTTGTCGTTTCCGATTTTAAGCAGGAAGATAAATTAGACACGGAACTGGAGGAAATTTACGAATTGTCATGGGATCCGGAGAGTGCTGATTTCAAAGAAATAAGCAAGCGGCTGAATCGGATAGTCACGAAGGATGACTATGCCGTCGTGGAAAAAGCTATGAAAGATTATATTTCGGACATTTTTGAAAATAATATGCGAATCGTGGAACTTTTGGATGATGAAGGGCTGGTGAATGTACTCACTGCAGAAAATTATGAAAATGATGGACCGGAATTTTCTCAGACTAAAATATATATCAGCCGTACGAGAGGGGCATATCAGGAGTGTAAAAGGGTACATAAAGAACTTTTGACTGAAGATAAGATGATGTCCTACATTGAGAATTGTGATGTGGATAGTTATTATGTGGACTTTTATAAGAAGAGAATGGACACAATGTTGTCGTGGGATGAAGATGGGACGGTAGAAGAGTCCTTGAATTTCATGCTCAATCTGATGGATTTATTTGATGACGTTATCAGCTTTTTGTCAGAGAATAAGAGTTCATGGGAGATTGTGGACGGATATATTACTTTTGACAATGACGATCTGGCTGAGCAATACGACAACTTGCTTTATAGATTATATGAAGAAGATACATATACGGAGGAAGTTCCATTGGAGAATAATGGAACGGGCCTGATTCGATTATAAAACTCGAGATGAATTTGATTCAGTGATAAATCAGGAGAGACAAGTGGGAGAGAGAAAAAGATGTCAGGTAAAAACAGAATTTTAATTGTTGAGGATGAAGAGGCCATTGCAAAAATGATTGCAATGAATTTGGAAGTTTCAAATTACGACACACAGATTTATTATGATGGCAGTGAGGCCGAAGCTGCATTGAGTCGGGATCACGATTATGACTTAGCTCTTCTGGATGTGATGCTGCCGGGTAAAAATGGTTTTGAATTGCTGGAAGTGATGAAAAAATATGGTATACCAGTGATTTTTCTGACGGCCAAGGATGACCTTGGATCAAAGATTCAGGGATTAAAAGGCGGCGCAGAGGACTATATTGTGAAACCTTTTGAAATATTGGAGTTGCTTGTCCGTATGGAAAAGGTATTGGCCCGGGCAGATAAGTTAAGCCATACTATTAAAATTCTCAACATGGAGATTAATTTTGAGGAGCATTCGGTGAAACAGGATGGACGAGAGGTTATATTAAAACCGAAGGAATTTGAACTTCTTAGTGTACTGGCAAAAAATAAAAATATTGCCATTTCCAGGGAGAATCTACTCCGTATGGTATGGGGCATAGAGTATATGGGAGAAACCCGCACGGTGGATGTACACATCGGACAGCTTCGAAAAAAACTTGGGCTGGCGGATCATATAAAAACCATATCAAAAATGGGATATCGGCTGGAAGAGTAAATCGCGGCGGGATAACTGTTTGGAGGCGTAGAACGTGAAATTAAGAACAAAAATTCTGTGGATTAGCTGTATTGCTCTTTTAGCCGCCTCTTTATTTGGGGATGCACTTATTTTAAGAATAACTGGCAAAAGCCTTAAGAGTGAGGCGACTATCCGGGCCTACCAGAGTTTTTATGAAATGACCGGTGAACTGGAGCAGGGATTGATCCGAAATATGGATGCGGATATGAGGTCTGTCTATCTGGAATATTATTTTAAAAATTTGAAGGATGATTATTCGATATGCTTTTTATGGGTCGGAAATACGGAAGAAACTAACGAAATCCGACAAATTTATAATCATACGGCCCTTTCAGCAGGAGAACTTTCGCAGATGGATTTTAAAAGTTATGAGGGCGATGATATAACCTATGTCGATTATTCCCGGGATAATACAGATTATGTCATTTTTCGCATGAATATTCAGGATAAAATTGACGTTTACCGAGTTGTGCCTATGGCAGAGGTTCAAAACAATGTGCGGCGTCTGACCGGATATATACTGGCGATTACATTCGGTGTGGCCGGTATAACAATGATGGTTTTGTTTATCATATTGAGGCATATCCTGCAGCCGCTTCAGGAACTGAATGAAACGACAAAACGGCTGGCGGAAGGAAATTATGACCAACGGGTGGTTGTCCGACGGAAGGATGAAATCGGCCAGTTAGAGGAAAGCTTTAATAAAATGGCAGAAGCTGTGGAGACGAGTACACGGAGTCTGGAAGAGTCGGAACGGCGGAAAACCTTATTTATGGGAAATCTGACCCATGAATTAAAAACGCCGATGACGGCCATTTCCGGCTATGCCCAAACCTTGCTGTCGACGAAAATCAGCCGGGAAAATCAGGAAGCAGCCTTACTTTATATTTATGAAGAGTGTGGCCGGTTAGAGCGTTTGTCCAAAAAGATGATGAAACTTCTGGAACTGGATCAGGATGAATCCCTGGTTTTTGTAGATACACCGGTGAGCCGTCTCTTTGAATCGGCGGCAAAATCCTGTGAAGTGATTTTAAAGGACAAGCAGATGACATTGGAATGTATTGAACATGGTGAACACTTTCCAATGGAGCTGGATTTGATGACGGATGTCTTGATTAACCTGATTGACAATGGGATTAAAGCCAGTGACAGCGGCGGCAAAATCATTCTCCGGGCCTATGACAATTGTATTGAAGTTCAGGACTTTGGACAGGGAATCCCGGACGAAGAACAGGAAAAAATCATGGAGCCTTTTTACATGGTTGATAAGTCCAGAAGCCGGAAGAGCGGCGGCGCCGGTCTTGGTCTGGCACTTACGGCCATGATTGCAAAACGGCATAACATTTCCATCCGGATTGACAGCAAAGAAGGGGAGGGTACCCGGATAATTTTACAATTTGTTTAAAAAATGATGAATACTTGATGTAAGAACCCATGTTAGGATAATATCATGAAATCCTGATATGGGTTCTTTTTAATTCGGTTGAAACGGAAGGGAGAAATAAATATGAAAAAAAGATTATGGTATATACGGATGGGCGCCGGCATGATTATTGCATCGATGCTGCTTTCAGGGTGTCAGAAAAATCCGGATTCATCGATTGTTGTCAATAAAGATATGGATAATCTGATTGAGGAAGCGCAGAAAGATGGGGAAAATGCGATGGATATAGCGAATATTGCCGATGCTTATGAAACCTATCAGGCAACGCTTTCGGATGAATCACTGGGAGTTGCGGTGAATGTGGATGCAAAGGTGGATATTCCCGAGATAAATCAAATGTCTATTTTCCGGGTTCAGCAGCAAAAAATCAGCCAGGAGTTTTTAAATAAAGTCATTGAAGAGTTGTCCGGGGGTCAGACACTTTATGATGCCGGTGTAACCTTAAGTACGAGAACCCGAAAAGATGTTGAAGAGGAAATCAGTGGTCTAAAAGAAGAAATGGAGAATCTGAAAGCAAATTATGGGGATGAAGCGGAAGGGTATATGCCGGATTATCAGCAGGATATTGATGCGCTCCAGTCAGAATATGAAAACGCACCGGCAGAGATTGTCTGGGAAGGCAATGAATCAGACGGACTTTTACATAGTGTTGCGGAGATGGCGGAGAAAGAAGGCGGCGAGGATTTTTATCAGTGGGAATACAGTCTGAATCCGAACGGAGAGGTTTATTATGGTGCTAATAATGGAGAAAACGGCGATTATATGTCGTTCTTTGTACAGAACAATGAGGAACGGGGAAATTGCCTGCGGTTCAGACGGGGGAAGCACGGTTATGATTTTACGGCGATAGCGATTGTAGGGTCTACTGCGTTAGACACTATTTTCGGCGGTATATGGCCGGCGGATGAAGACCGGGCAGAAGAGGTCGTGAGTGTCATGTATGGGGGTGATGTTGAACTGGTGGAATTTACCGATGAACCGACGACGATTTCTGAAGAGGAGGCCCGGGAGGCTTCGGATACATTTATGAAAAATGTGGGACTGGACAGCACGTATCAGTATTATGAAGGCGGTTTGTATTCAGAAGTCAGAGATATCCGGAAAGGTGAAGATACAAGAGAGGGATATCGAAAAGTGTATATTTTCCGGTATATGCGGTATGTGGACGGTGCTTTTGTGACCTTTGATGCGACAGGTAAACATGAGGAAGGCTGGAGCGGCGACGATTATGTGAAAAAAGATTGGCCGGTGGAATGTGTGGAGATTCGTGTAAATGATTCGGGAATTGTGGGATTTGATTATAACGCACCGCTGGAAGTCACAGAAACTGTTGTGGATAAGTCAAATCTGAAGAGCTTTGATGAGATTAAAGATACTTTTGAAAAAATGGTGATGATAACCAATGCTAAGACCGATTCGGAGTTGGATTCAGGCGTGACGGTTCAGATAAATCGGGTAGTTCTCGGTTATGCCAGAATCAGCGAAGCGGACAGCTATGATACGGGGCTTCTGGTGCCAGTCTGGGATTTTGAAGGGAAGGTTACCGATGAGTACGGCCTGAAACGAGCGGGAAGTGTTATGACGATCAATGCCATCGATGGTTCGATTATTGACAGGTCTCTGGGATATTAATTATGAACAGTTTTGAGACAGATATAGGGCGAGCCATTTTGTCCCGTGGATTTATCGCAGGAGTTCTGCTGGAAATTCTGATTTTATTTACCGCAGGTTTTGATTCGGATTTATTCCGTATGACAGTTCCTGTCTTATGCACACTGCCCTACTCGACGGCCTGGCTGGCGGATTATCAGACCGGATTTATTAAGTCCTATTTGCCCCGGACCGGAGTGACGTCTTATATTTTGGGAAAAATTTTGTCTTGCGGAATCAGCGGTGGTGCAGTGGAAGTTTTGGGAAGCTGGATTTATGTTTGTCTGAAAAATGATGAGAATATGCAATGGAGCCCTCTGTTGATTTTCGTATCGGGAATGTTATGGGCAGTTCTGGCGGCCGTGCTGGCCGCCTTGTCCAATAGCCGTTACATAGCCTATGGGGGTGCCTTTGTTCTTTATTATATATTGGTTATTTTGCATGAACGGTATTTTCAGACGTTATATTGCTTCTATCCTTATGAGTGGCTGGCACCGGAACATACATGGGTTTTTGACGAGTGGGGCATCGTGTTTCTTGTTGCAGGGCTTATATTGGTGCTGATCTGTTTGTATGATGTGATTCTCAGGAGGTGTATTCAAGGTGTATAAAATCCGGCAGGTTGGGCTGGTCGCGACGGCAAATTTCAGACGATGGCGGAGAAATCCCCAGATTGTTTTGGCTTTTGGCCTGGCTTTTGTTGTGTGTTTTTTGCTTTCGGATAAAGTACTTGTATTTGCCAAAGAGCATGATACCATTGTTCAGGTTCTGGAGCCATTTATCTGGACCTTCGGAGATGCCAATTCCATATTGGTCATATCTCTGCTATTGCTGCTTTTATTTGCCGATATGCCGAACCTGGGAAATGAAGTTCCATTATTTTTAATACGGATTGATCGTAAAATCTGGCTTTTGGGACAGATTTTATATTTGGTTCTGGCAACGATGGGATTTATGTGCTTTATCCTGCTTTCGACCTGTGTGCTGGCAGGGACGAAGGCCTATACGGCAAACTTGTGGAGTGATACGGCAGCCATCCTTGGATATTCCAGTATTGGAGAAAAAATTGCAATTCCGGCTTTTGTCAAAGTACTTGAGCTATCTTTTCCTTACACCTGTACGGTACATATCTTTGGACTGATGGCGGGCTATTCAGTTTTGATGTCCAGCCTGATTCTTTATCTGAATTTATGGAAGGGAAATGGCGGGATGATTGGCGGCATTATATTCAGCGGTTTTGGGTTTTTGATGAATCCGGAGGTCATCGCCAGGATACTTCGGTTATCCCAGGAGCAGATGAAAACAGCCAACATTGCTTTTGGATGGATATCTCCTCTGAATCATGCGACTTATTATATGCACAATTTCGGATATGACAATTTACCGAAGCTGTGGGTGTCCTATATCTTTTTTGGCGTGGGATGCCTGCTTTTGTTCGGGCTTTCCATCCGGAAAATAAAGAATTATTCTTTTGATTTTACAGGAACGCAAAAGTAACACAAGAGGTGATGATATGGAGCGGCAGGTAGGAATTAGTGTAGAGCATGTTTACAAATCTTTTGGAAAAGAGCATGTACTAAAAGATGTTAATCTGATGATTCCGCCGGGACGGATTTTTGGCGTTGTCGGCAATAACGGCAGCGGCAAAACCGTATTGATGAAATGTATCTGTGGTTTTATGAAACCGGATTCGGGAAATATTGTCGTCAATGGAGGGCAAGTCGGAAAGGACTGTGATTTTCCTGACGGATTGGGTGTAATTATTGAAACGCCGGGATTTCTGCCGGGACTGAGCGGCTTTCAGAATTTAAAGATACTTGCTTCATTGAAAGGACGCATCGGAAAAGAAGAGATTACAAAAACTCTGGAGCGGGTAGGACTGAATCCGGGCATGCGAAAACCGGTTGCAAAATATTCTTTGGGGATGCGTCAGCGACTGGGAATTGCGCAGGCCATTATGGAAAATCCTGATGTACTTATTTTGGACGAACCCTTCAATGGGTTAGATAAGAACGGTGTTGGCCAGATGCGGGAACTCATCAAAGAACTGCGTCAGCAGGGAAAATCGATTTTGCTGGCCAGCCATAATGCGCAGGATATCGAAGAATTATGTGACGATGTCCATGAAATGGAGGATAAATGGAAATGAAAATTTTGAAAAAAGTTCTTTTGATATTCTGTGTGGCAGGAATACTGTTCGAGGGCCCGGGGATGAACGTCCAGGCCGCATCTGAAACGGTGGAATTGGAAATGGATTCGGAAAATAGTTATGCGGGCATGGACAAATCCTACTCTAAAGGATATATGCCGAAAGTAGAGAATGATACGGCTCATCTTATTGTACCTGTCATATATCAGGGAACGTTAAAAGACAGTAAGGTGAAAGCATCATTAAATCTTGGTAATGGAACGAATCTGCCCTTTGCTTCTGCAGTATACGAAAAAGAGGTCGTTCTCAGTCAGGAAAAAATCAATGGAAGCCAGGAAACAGTTTCATGCTATCTGGTAATTTTTGATTTAAAGCTGAAAACGGATCGGAAAAATGGCGATTATCCGGTGATTTTGAATATTCAGGCCGTCGATGCCGATGGAAATTCCATACATAAAGAATTTTCGGTAAATGTGGCGATTACTGACGAAAAGCCGCCGGCCAGTGAGCCGTCTACGGAAGAGCCTACGACGGAAGAACCAACGACGCAAGAACCGTCTACGCAAGAACCGTCCACGAAAGAACCATCCACGAAAGAACCATCCACAGAAGAGCCATCCACAGAACCGGAGACGAAAAAGGAGGATGATATTCCAAAGGAGGCGATAAGCGTTGAAAATATGTCTGGTGGCAGTTCGGGCGGAGGTTCTTCAGCGGAGACACCGACGTTTGCACCTAAAATAATCGTTCAGTCCTGCAAAGCTTCAAAAGACGATATTCAGGCTGGCGATGAAGTGACATTAGATATTACCTTGTTAAATACCAGCAGTAGTGAGAACGTTAGAAATATGACAGTCACGGTTGGGGATGAAGGTGAATATCTGAATCTGCTCAGTCCAACGGATACAATATATGTCGATTCGATTCCGGCGGGGCAAACCTGTATTGTATCTTATAAGTATAAAATTTTGGCATCGGCCGTACCAGGGCAATATGGTCTGTCTGTGACTATGGATTATGCGGATTCCAAAGGAGCTTCCCAGTCTGCCAGCGGAAAAATAAAAATGATGATATCACAGGCGGTCAAACTTGAATTTGATCCATTAGTATTAGATTCGGAAGTTCAGGTGGGTGATGTAGTGTCGGCGCAGGTACAGGCCATGAATCTTGGCCGGGGCGAAGTCTATAATGTGCGGGCTGTGATCGAGGCCGACGGGCTGCTGCCGGAAGGGACACTTTTTATAGGAAATATTGAAGCGGGTAAGACCGCTTCGGGAAGTGTCAAAATATCGGTGACCAGTTTATCTAAAGGGACTTCAATGTACGGGGAGACAAAGGGGAAAGTGACCTGGTATTATGAGGATGAAAGCGGGAAAGAGTATGAAGAAACTGAAGAATTCAAAACAAATATCAAAACACCGTTTTCAAATACAACGAAAGAGGTTCCGGAAGATACAGGACAGTGGTGGGCAGCCATGGCTGTCATCGGAGGGATTCTATTCTTCTTTATCGTTGGTATGATCGTACGTGGGATTCGGCGGAGAAAACGGCAGGATGAAGCGGAGGAAACAACTGAATGAAATGGTGGATCAGGTTCTGGAAACGGCGGAAACAGGATGACCGGATAAAAATAATGCTTATTTTCCTGATGACAGGCATTGGATTTCTGATCAATGCCGTTTACAGTGGCATGCAGATTTATGCCATGGTGCAGACCCCTGTGGAATACATTGTGAGAAGCAATGGAAAATCAGGAATTACAGAATATCAGATGTCGGGCATTGAAACTATGGAAAACCTTCAGGCGGTAAGCAAACAAAAAGAATCTTCTCTGACGCTGTCTGATTCATGGGGAGAAATGACGGTGACTTGTCTGGAATTGTCTGATACTTATCTCGAATCGGCCTATGGGATTTCTGAGACCAGTGCCATGAAAGTCATCTATCTGAATGAAATGGCCTGGGAGCAGCTTACGAAAGCCTCTGGTGGATCCGGAAATGGGGTCGACGTGATGGACGGTGAATCGGAAAGTGAGGCAAAACAGATAAATAGCATGCAATTGGATTACATACTTGGCGGGGAAGATGGAGAAAAGGGGACAGCGAAGATTCTGCGTATTGCTTCCGGTGTACCAAATGATATAGCCTGCGCCTTTTGTACTGCAGATAATGTCCGGCTGTCGGAAGGAAATAGTGAAATTCTTCTCCGGCTGTCACGGCAGGATTTGGAAGGCACGAGTATCGGTCAAATAAATCAGCTTGGCCTTGAGGTTACGAATTCCAGTGATATGCAGCTTGACTCCATGCGAAGAGAAATGAAATTCATGCAGATAAAATATGATGTGATTGTAGTGGTCTTATGCCTGATCGCGGCGTATAGTTTAAAAAGAAAAAGAGGAATCTGATTCAACAGATTCCTCTTTTTCTTTGATAGATTAATTATTTTCTTTAAAAACACCAACTGTATATAGTATAGGAAGTATCAGACCAACTAATGAGGATACAATACTTTCTCCGTCAGCCAGATTGCTGATCGCGGAAAGGGCGGCTAAGACAAGCAGAATAATAGCTAAAGTTTTGCAAAGTTTCAGATTTTCAGCTTTCAGTCCGGCAATACCTGCAATCAGACCTAAGATGACACTGACAAGACTTAAAACCATAAAGAAAGAAGCCATAGCTATACCTGCGCCTATGTCACCAGCAGCACTGCCCAACAGAGCGCCGATGCCCAGAGCCCCAACGACGATAACAAGAGCGCTGATGATACTGAAAACGATGTAAAGAATACTTACAACTTTTAAAAGTGTATTTGGTTTGTTCATAAAATTTTTACCCCTGAATATGTGTTTGAATGATGTTTCGAGTGTCTTTAATGTGATGAAGCATTGCTCATTGCAGCTTCTCTGTCTCTGTGAATTAAAGACAATGTAATAAGTACAACTAAAACTTTTTCTGTCTGTGTTTCGTCGTAGATATCGATTGTAAATAAGTCACCAATAGAAAACCATGCTTCTGTGGATTCTGCAATTACCTGATTATCAGAATCCAATATCTGAAATTCATGTCCGAAAATATCGCCATTGACCTGCCAGTCAAAGCCGTCAACACGATAGTTATCATGAAGCTGAAACAGCTTCTTTTCGCTGATTATCCCCTGGGTTCCATCAGCCATCTCAAGATAATGTACAGAATGCATAGAGATTGCTTTCCTGTGAATAAGAGCGATTTCGCGGTCATTCATATCGTAAAGATGTGTTTTGTTCGTAAGGGAAACGGCATTTTGTTTAACATGATAACATTCATTGCCGTTCTCATCTGAAATCTTGTACGCACCATGAAGACTCAGCACTTTTTCTTTAATGTGATACCTCAAATTTTCCCCCTCCTTTGAAAAAAGTATAGCATTCTGGTTAATATATTGTCAACGTTCCCCAATCGCCATTAAGGAATCTTACACACATCTACCCAGGCTTTATAGCCGGAATATTGTTCCAGCTCCGGAATGGTCAGTTTGATGGCGCTGTTGCTGCTGCCGGCGGCCGGATACATAGAGTCAAAGCGTTTCATAGATTCATCCAGGTAGACCTCCACGCCTTCATTAATACCAAAGGGGCAGACGCCGCCGATGGCATGTCCGATACGTTCGACAACTTCGTCCGGTGAAAGCATTTTTGCCTTTGCTCCGAAAACGGCCTTGTATTTTTTGTTGTCAATTTTTGCGTCTCCGGCAGCCAGGATTAACAGCGTCCGGTCATCAATTTTAAAAGAAAGTGATTTGGCAATGCGGGCCGGTTCGCAGGAAAGGGCCTGGGCAGCCAGTTCCACAGTGGCGCTGGAGACATCAAATTCCAGAATACGGTCCTCCATATCGAAATTTTTAAAATAAGCTCTTGCTCGTTCAATAGACATTTTTATCCACGCTCCTGAAAGTTTGTTTATTACAATATGGAAGAAATTATAGCACATAATGAATAATTTTAAAAATAATTTTTGAAACTATTGACAAATGGTAGGGATAGTGCTATCTTAATGTTTAGATATTAGCACTCTAGTTAATCGAGTGCTAATAAAACAGAAAGGAGTGGTCTGGTGGAACTGGATGAAAGAAAGATAAAAATCTTAAACAGTATTATTCAAACATATCTGATTACCGGTGAACCGGTAGGTTCACGGACCATTTCAAAATATACGGATTTGAACCTGAGTTCAGCGACGATCCGAAATGAGATGTCCGACCTGGAAGATTTGGGTTATATTATCCAGCCGCATACTTCCGCAGGACGTATTCCTTCGGATAAGGGTTACCGCTTTTATGTGGATAATCTGATGAAGGAAAAGATTGCCGAAGTGGATGAGATGAAAGATATTCTCATTGAGAAGGCGGATAAATTAGATCATCTGCTGAAACATGTGGCAAAGCTTCTGGCAACGAATACAAATTATGCGACGATGATTTCAGCACCTCAGTATAAACGGAACAAGCTGAAATTTATCCAGCTTTCCAGGGTGGAAGATAATCAGCTTTTGGTCGTAGTCATGCTGGATGGCAACATGATTAAAAACCGGTTGATTGAAGTAGATGAGCGGGTGAGTGAAGATGAAGTTGCCAAGCTGAATATTTTGATCAATACATTCCTTCAGGGATTAAATCTTCAGGAAATCAACATGGAACTGATTCAAAGGATGAAAGTTCAGGCGGAAGGCTATGGACAGATCATCGGTCATATTATTGATGCCATTGCTGTAGTGATCCAGGAAGAGGATGATTTGGAAATATACACAAGCGGCACAACGAATCTTTTGAAATACCCGGAATTGGGTGACCGGGAAAAGGCGAGCGAGCTGCTCTACACGATGGAAGAGAAGAAAGCTTTGACTGAGCTGATCGTTGACCAGCAGGATTCAGATGAGGAAAATAAGAATCCGATTCAGATATATATTGGTTCAGAATCTCCGGTGAGTACGATGAAGGATTGCAGTATTGTTACAGCAACCTACGAACTGGAAGAAGGCGTTCAGGGAACGATTGGTATTATCGGACCGAAACGGATGGATTATAAAAAAGTCGTTGGAAATCTCCAGACGATGATGAACCAGTTGGATGATATATTTAAGAAAAAGTAAGAGGTGATGTGAAGTGTCAGAACAGGAAAAAGAAATGAATGAAG
>CATYEA010000018.1 GCA_958405355.1 uncultured Lachnospiraceae bacterium | reverse complement strand
AAACAATGCGAAAAAGGAGGACCTGGAATGAAAGACAACATTATTTTGATTGGAATGCCGGGAGCCGGAAAAAGCACGGTGGGTGTTGTATTGGCAAAGGCTTTGGGCTATGATTTTATAGATTCAGATTTACTGATTCAGGCAGAGACAGGGAAACGGTTGTTTGAGATTATTAACGAAGTGGGCATCGAGGGGTTCCTGAAGGTTGAAGACCAGGTCAATGCCGGAATCCAGGCCAGCCGGACGGTGATTGCCACGGGGGGCAGCGTTATTTATGGTGAGGCTGCAATGTCCCATTTAAAAGCCATTGGAACGGTCGTTTATATTCAAGTGGATTATAAATCTCTTGAAAGGCGTCTTGGAAATTTATTGAAGCGGGGTGTTGCCATACGTAAAGGCAATACACTGCGCGACCTTTATAATGAACGGGTCCCGTTATATGAAAAATATGCAGATATCACGGTGGATGAGCGTGGTAAGGGAATCCGGGAAGTTGTTGAAACTATAGAACATATGCTTGAAGCGCAGAGTGGTAAAGAAGAATGAGAGTGAGAATAAAACACTGGGCATCTGAAAATATCTGGTACATTTTAGCATTTGCCCTGCCCTTTGTAGTCGCTGCAGTGGCCTTTATCTGTCAGGGAATGTGGCCTTTTGGTGACAGGGGAATTACAATTATCGATTCTTATCATCAATATGTACCGTTTTTTTCGGAACTCCAGTATAAGTGGCGTCATTTTGACAGTTTGCTTTATAGTTGGAACGGTGGCCTGGGGATGAATTTCTGGGCTGTGATCGCTTATTATCTGGCGAGTCCATTGAACCTTTTGCTGTTGGTATTTCCGAAAAGCATGGTCATGGAATGTTTTTCGCTGATTTATTTTATCAAGATCGGTTTGGCCGGTTTGAGTTTTGCTTATTTTATACGGAAGCGGTTTGACCATTATGGTTTTGCGATCACCGTGTTTGGGTGTTGCTATGCTCTCAGCAGTTTTGTGATCGGTTATGCCTGGAATATTATGTGGCTGGACTGTATCGTAATGTTTCCGATGGTCATGCTGGGTATCCATCGGCTGATACAGGAAGGACGGGGATGGCTTTACGGAGCTTCTCTGGCACTGTGCATTTTTACCAATTATTATATAGCTATTATGATTTGTATTTTTTCCTGCATGTATCTTCTTGCGGAAGTCATCTGTGAGCGGAGTGCAGGAGTGACAGCAAAAATTCGGAGAATTGTTGGATTTGCAGGATATTCGCTGATGGCCGGAGCCTTTGGCGCTGTTATGCTCATACCGACGGCCTATGCGCTGATGTCCAGCCAGTCCGCATCAAGCAGTTTTCCGACGAAGGTGAAATTCTATCATAATGTATTTGAACTGTTATGTCAGCAGTTTGCATTTGTAGAGCCTACTTGTCTGGACGGGAATTTTAACCTTTACTGCGGGGCGGCAATGATGCTGCTTGTTCCGTTGTATCTTTTTAATCGAAAAATCAATCTGCGGGAAAAGGTCGTGAACATGGTTCTCGCCGCATTTTTGCTGGTCAGTCTGAATACAAATTATCTGGCCTATATTTGGCATGGGTTCCATTTTCCGAATGGACTCCCGGGAAGGTTTTCATTTATTTATATTTTCATCCTTTTAGTCATGGGCTATGAAGGCTACAGACATCGGAAAGACTGTCCCAAATGGGCGGCAGCCGTCGCTGCATTTGGCTGGCTGGTATTTCTTGGATATAGTTGGTGGAGCGGTAAGGCAGAGCTGGAAACATATACATGGGCGATAAATATCGGTCTGCTTCTGGCGTATGGCGTATGGTTTGTGTACCTATGCGGTCCAGCAAAGAAACGGAAAATTCTGGAAATCGGATTGCTGGCCGTAATGTTGGTTGAGGCCTGCGGTTATGGCGCTTTCGGTCTCTGCATGAATGGAACAGTCAATCGAAAAGATTATTACAGTGATCAGAATGTGGTCAGCGTATTGAAAAAAGAAGTGGATGAAAGAGAAGCCGGCGATTTTTACCGGATGGAACTGGAAGAACGCCGGGGACGGGACGATGTGACATGGCATCATCTGCCGGGAATGTCCCTTTTTTCTTCGACAGCGAATGCCGGGGTGGACCATTTGGCAAAACGTCTGGGATTTTATGCGGTGACAAATAAGTACAGCTATCAGGGGGCAACGCCGGAAACAGATGCTTTTCTTAATATAAAATATTTAATCAGTAAATATAAAAATGATTATATCCGGACTTTTGAGTGGATGGAGGAGACGGAAGCGAGAAATCTTTACCAGAACCATTGCGCTCTGGGACTTGGTTTTATGGTATCCGGCAATATTTACCAATGGGATTATGAAAAGACGAATCCATTTGAGGTGATCAATCAACTCATACTGTCTGCGACGGATTTGGAAATACGGCCATACAATTATTTTGGAATTCCTGAACCAACGGCCGAAGGCTGTGAGTTGACGACGGACAGTTGGGCGGACTGGTCTTATACAGCGACATCCGGTGAGGAGGGAAAGGTAACTTATACCTATATACCGGAAAAAAATCAGGATCTTTATATTTATTTTAAAGCGGCCCATTGTACGAAGGTGGAAGTTATTCATAATGGGGGAACGGAGAACTATTCGGATGAAGACGGTCACATTATTCAGGTGGGAACAGTGGAGGCCGGAGAGACAGTGACTTTGATCTTCCATTTGGATGATGCCTATGATGACGGAAATATTAAGCTCATTGCGGCTGAGCATTCCATGGATGCTTTTTACCAGGTATTTGATCTGCTGAAACAGCAGCAGTGGATGCTGGATGAAGTTTCATCCACCAGATTGTCGGGAACGATCACTGCAGAGAATGATGGGGTTATGTTCACTTCCATTCCATATGATGAGGGATGGTCAGTCAAAGTAGATGGCGAAGATACCGAGCTGGAAAAAATTGCCGACGCATTTATTGGTATTTCGTTGTCAAAAGGGGAACATAAGATAGAGATGAGCTATTGTCCTAAGGGATTTCGCATCGGATTGACGCTGACATGCATTTCAGGTATTCTGTTTATCGGGATGTATCTCTTGGAAAAAAGGCTCAAAAAACATTAATTTTCTTGTAAAAAATGGATGGAATTTTTACGAAATTATAAAATTCAATTTACAAATTCGTGGAGTATGCTATAATGATTAGGACTATAGCAGAAAGTTTGTTGAGGTGTACCATGGAACAATATGTTATAAAAGGCGGAAATCCATTGGTCGGTGAAGTGACAATTGGCGGAGCAAAGAATGCCGCTTTGGGGATTCTTGCAGCGGCCATCATGAGTGACGAAGATGTGCTTATTGACAATTTGCCGGATGTGAGCGATATTAATGTGTTATTGCAGGCGATTGCATCCATTGGCGCAGATGTGGTCAGGATTAATAGAAACGCTGTAAAAATAAACGGTAAAAATATTCACACTTACTGTATTGATGACGGATTTATACGTAAGATCAGAGCTTCTTACTATTTACTGGGAGCACTTCTCGGGAAATATAAAGAGGCGGAAGTCGCACTGCCGGGCGGATGCAATATCGGAAGCCGTCCGATCGACCAGCATATCAAAGGATTTCGGGCACTTGGTGCCAAAGTGGAAATTAATAACAGTATGATTGTTGCGAAGGCAGAGCATTTGAAAGCGCGGCATATCTACTTGGATGTGGTCAGTGTCGGTGCAACGATTAATATTATGATGGCGGCCGCCATGGCTGAAGGACGTACGATCCTTGAGAATGCGGCAAAGGAACCACATATTGTTGATGTGGCAAACTTCCTGAACTCCATGGGCGCGGATATTAAAGGCGCAGGAACCGACGTTATCCGTATACAGGGTGTTCATAAGCTTCATGGAACGGAATATACCATTATTCCAGACCAGATTGAAGCAGGAACCTTTATGTGTGCCGCAGTGGCTACGCAGGGTGATGTGACTGTAAAACATGTGATTCCGAAGCATCTGGAGTCCATATCGGCAAAACTGCTTGAAATGGGAGCTGAGATTGAGGAGTTGGATGACGCGGTGAGAGTTGTTGCCTCCAAACGTCTTCAGCCAACCAATATAAAAACCTTACCGTATCCGGGATTCCCTACGGATATGCAGCCTCAGGCAGCGATTGCTCTGGCTCTGGCTGATGGTACCAGTGTCATTACCGAGAGCATTTTTGAAAATCGTTTCCGATATGTGGATGAGCTGGCACGGATGGGAGCACGTATTAAAGTCGAAGGAAATGCAGCAATCATTATTGGCGTTCCGAGTTATAAAGGTGCCCATATGAGCGCACCGGATTTACGGGCGGGAGCAGCCTTAGTGCTGGCAGCGCTGGCGGCAGATGGTATTTCGACAGTGGATTCCATCGGATATATTCAGCGTGGATACGAAGACTTTGAGGGAAAACTTCGCAGTCTTGGTGCCTGTATTGAGAAGGTTGATAATGAAAAAGATCTTCAGAAATTTAAATTAAAAGTCGGCTGATATGCCGCGAATCCCGGAAGGGATACAACTGAACATGGAACAATCTCTCTTATTCAGAACAATGGAGCCTAAGGAGCGATGATATTGTGGCAACCCCGATGAACGGAAGGTGCCTGCCGGAGCGAGTAAACTCGAACAATAAGAGGATTTGATACAGAGAATCAAGTCCGCTTTTTGCGGACTTTTCTTTTTGATATACTATTATTTTTTTGATTTTAAGAAAGGGGTATAAAAACATGGAAAAACTTTTATTTACTTCAGAATCTGTTACCGAAGGGCATCCGGATAAAATCTGCGATGCAGTTTCCGACGCTATTTTAGATGCAATGATCGCTCAGGACCCGATGAGCCGTGTGGCCTGTGAGACATGTGCAACGACAGGATTGGTCATGGTCATGGGAGAAATCACTTCCAAGGCCAATGTGGATATTGCTCAGATTGTACGTGATACAGTCAACGAAATTGGTTATAACCGGGGCAAATATGGTTTTGATGCGGAAACCTGTGCAGTCATGGTAACATTGGATAAACAGTCTCCGGATATTGCCATGGGTGTGGATAAGGCCCTTGAAGCCAGAGAAAATGCCATGTCCGATGATGAGATTGAAGCGATTGGTGCCGGAGACCAGGGTATGATGTTTGGTTATGCAACCAATGAGACCGAAGAGTTCATGCCATATCCGATTGCATTGGCTCATAAACTGGCCAGACGGCTGACAGAGGTGCGTAAAGACGGAACACTGCCTTATCTGCGTCCGGATGGAAAAACTCAGGTGACTGTAGAATATGATGAAAATGGGAAACCGTCCCGTCTGGATACCATCGTGCTTTCAACTCAGCATGACCCGGATGTGACTCAGGAACAGATTCATGCCGATATCCGTAAATATGTATTTGATACGGTACTTCCGGCAGATATGGTGGATGAAAATACACGGTTCTTCATTAATCCGACAGGACGTTTTGTTATCGGCGGACCTCACGGCGACAGCGGACTGACAGGACGTAAGATCATTGTAGATACCTATGGTGGTTATGCCCGTCACGGCGGCGGCGCATTCTCCGGTAAAGACTGTACGAAAGTAGACCGTTCTGCGGCTTATGCAGCCCGTTATGTGGCAAAAAATATTGTGGCAGCCGGACTGGCAGAAAAATGCGAAATCCAGCTTTCCTATGCCATCGGCGTAGCCCAGCCGACATCCATTATGGTGGATACCTACGGAACAGGTAAGCTTTCTGAGACAAAGCTCGTGGATATTATCCGTGAGAATTTTGACCTGCGCCCGGCCGGTATTATTAAAATGCTTGATCTGCGTCGTCCAATTTATAAGCAGACAGCAGCTTACGGACATTTCGGACGGAATGATCTGGATCTGCCATGGGAAAAAACAGATAAAGCGGATACTCTGAAAAAATATTTATAATTAAAAACAGATAAAAAGGGGGTTTTCTATGCGGTTAGCCACTCGAATGAAAATTACATATGGCCTGGTTTTTATTATTCCAATAATATTGATGGTAATTGCCTTTTGGGGGATGGGAAAGGTGGAACTGCGGGCATTGAGACAAAAGTACGACATGGAAAATGTCGGTATGGAAGTACTAGTTGATCCTTTTGAAGTCCTTGGCAATATGTCCTCCAGTGTTGTGGAGGAACTTCAGACAGCTGCAGAACAGAATCCGGAACAGCTCTGTGATATGGCTTATCTGGACAGGATGGATGAACGGCTTGCCGAACATGCTTCCTTTTTAGTGATGCAGCGGGATGGCATCACTTATTATTCCGGGCAGGATGAAGAAGTGACAAATATTGTAGAGAATATGGAAATTCAGGAGGCTGACGGCGGCTATATTGTGGGAGAAAACCCTTACTATTTAAAGCAGTTTACTTTTTATTTCAATGATGGAAGCAAAGGGACGATTCAGATTTTCACATCGGTGATCTCCGTTGTGAAACAGGTGGAGAAAACAATTCTAAAAAATTGCATTTGTGCTGTAGTGATACTTTTGCTTGTTGGTGCGCTGGCGTTCTTATGGCTGTATCAGAGCATTGTTCAGCCGTTGGAAAAATTGAAACGAGCGGCGGTGAACATTAAGGAAGGCAATCTGGATTTCAATGTCATTACAGATACGGAGGATGAAATCGGAGAAGTATGTACGGCCTTTGAGGAGATGCGTATCAAGCTGAAGGATCAGATTGAGCTGAGTATGCAGTATGAAAAAGATAATAAAGAATTGATCAGTAATATTTCCCATGACCTGAAAACACCGATTACGGCTATTAAAGGTTATGTCGAAGGCATTCGGGATGGTGTGGCTGATACACCGGAAAAAATGGACAAATACATCCGAACGATTTATAATAAAGCCACAGACATGGATAAATTAATCGACGAACTTTTCCTTTTTTCCAAACTGGATAGTAATTCATTGAATTATTCCTTTGCAAAATTGAATTTAAAAGATTACTTTGAAGACTGCGTGGATGAAATTTCTCTGGATTTAGAATCCCGGGGGATTACACTGGCCTATTATAATCATGTGCCGGAAGATACGATCATTATTGCAGACCCGGAACAGCTGAAAAGGGTTATTAATAATATTGTCGGAAATTCAGTCAAATATATGGCTGCAGACCGGCCGGGACATATCGGCATTTTCATAAAGGACGAACCGGAATTTGTTCAGATAGAGATTCAGGATAATGGCAAAGGAATTGCGAAAAAAGAATTGCCGCATATTTTTGAACGGTGCTATCGGACGGATGCCTCCAGAAACTCTTCAAAAGGAGGCAGCGGCCTTGGCTTGTCTATCGCAAAGAAAATTATTGAAGAGCATGGTGGAAAAATCTGGGCCAACAGTGTGGAAGATGAAGGGACAACGATGAGCTTCGTTTTGAGAAAGTACAAGGAGTGTGTAACCTATGAGTAAAATACTGATTATTGAGGACGAAGTGAGCATTGCCGAACTGGAAAAAGATTATCTGGAACTGAGCGGCTTCGAAGTAGATATGGAACACAGCGGAGATACGGGGCTGGATAAGGCTCTGAAAAATGATTTTGACCTGATCATCCTGGATTTGATGCTGCCTGGAATCGATGGCTTTGAAATCTGCCGCAGGATCCGGGAACAGAAAAATATTCCGGTGCTGATGGTTTCGGCCAAAAAAGAAGATATTGATAAAATCCGGGGACTTGGAATGGGTGCGGATGATTATATCACAAAACCTTTCAGTCCGAGCGAATTGGTAGCCCGGGTGAAAGCCCATCTGGCCAGATATGAGCGGCTGATCGGCAGCGCGGCAAAATCCAACGAAGTCATCGAGATCCGGGGCTTAAAAATTGACAAAACAGCCCGTCGGGTTTATGTGAATGGTGAAGAAAAGGCGTTTACGACAAAAGAGTTTGATCTGCTCACATTTCTTGCGGAAAATCCAAATCATGTATTTAAGAAAGAAGAATTGTTCAATAAGATTTGGGATATGGAATCGCTGGGGGATATTGCCACAGTAACCGTACACATTAAAAAAATTCGGGAAAAAATTGAATTTAATACATCCAAACCTCAGTATATTGAAACCATTTGGGGTGTGGGATATCGGTTTAAAGTATGATAGATGTAAAGATTTTATATGAAGATGAAGAGATCATCGTTTGCGTGAAGCCAGCGGGAATGCCGTCCCAGCCGGAGCGTTCATCATCGATGGACCTGGTGAGCTGGCTGAAAAATCACCTGGCGGCGAAGAGACGGAACGGCGTACCTTATATTGGCGTTGTCCATCGTCTGGACCGGCCGGTAGGCGGCGTGATGGTCTATGCCAAGAATCAAAAAGCGGCTGGGGAGCTGAGTCGTCAGTTTTTCGGCCACCAGACAGAAAAAAACTATCTGGCTTTGCTGACGGGAAGACTTCCGGAAAGGTCCGGAACACTGACAGACCTTTTGCAGAAGGATGGAAGGACAAATACCTCTTCGGTGGTGGAAAAAGGCGGAAAAAAAGCAAGTCTTACCTATCGGGAACTGGAAGAAAAGCGGGGACTTTCTCTGGTTGAAATTAACCTTCAGACAGGCCGTCATCATCAGATACGGGTCCAGACAGCCCATGCCGGAGCCGGAATTTATGGAGATATGAAATATAATTCAGAACATACAAAAAACTGGAATGAAAAGGAAGGCATAGGGTCCGGAAATCCGGAATTATGTCTTTTTTCCTGTCGGTTGACCTTTGACCATCCGGTCAGTCATCAAAGAATGTGTTTTAAAGTTCTTCCGGAACAGAAGATGATGACTATTGACGAATGGCCGAGTTTATCTTACTATAAATAAAGAAAATAAAAGGAGATTTAATGATGGCGAAGGAAAAGAAATTAGTTGAGGCAATTACTTCGATGGAAGAAGATTTTGCACAATGGTATACAGACGTAGTGAAAAAAGCTGAGTTGGTAGATTATGCCAGTGTCAAAGGCTGTATGGTGATCAAACCGGCAGGTTATGCGATCTGGGAGAATATCCAGAAAGAACTGGATGCCCGCTTCAAAGCGACCGGTGTGGAAAATGTATATATGCCGCTGTTTATCCCGGAAAGCCTGTTGGAAAAAGAGAAAGACCATGTCGAGGGATTTGCACCGGAAGTAGCATGGGTAACCCACGGGGGCCTGGAACCGCTTCAGGAACGGTTATGTGTCCGTCCGACATCCGAGACACTGTTCTGTGATTTTTATGCCAGAGATATTCAGTCTCACAGAGATTTGCCGAAGTTATATAACCAGTGGTGTTCTGTTGTAAGATGGGAAAAAACAACCCGTCCTTTCCTGCGCTCCAGAGAATTTTTATGGCAGGAAGGTCACACAGCCCATGCAACAGCCGAAGAAGCAGAAGAGAGAACCATTCAGATGCTGAACCTCTATGCGGATTTCTGCGAAGAAGTACTGGCTATGCCGGTTATCCGGGGCCGTAAAACTGATAAAGAAAAATTTGCAGGTGCAGAGGCAACTTACACGATTGAGGCGCTGATGCATGACGGCAAAGCCCTTCAGTCCGGTACAAGCCATAATTTTGGCGATGGCTTTGCAAAAGCTTTTGGTATTCAATATGCCAATAAAGATAATAAGCTGGAATATGTACATCAGACATCCTGGGGTATGACGACCCGTCTGATCGGTGCTATTATCATGGTCCATGGCGATGATTCCGGTTTGGTACTGCCTCCAAGAATCGCACCGACCCAGGTCATGGTTATTCCGATTCAGCAGAAGAAGGCAGGCGTTCTTGATAAAGCCTATGAGATAAAAGATATGCTGAGTAATTTCCGGACAAAAGTGGACGATTCGGATAAGAGTCCGGGATGGAAGTTCTCTGAGGCAGAAATGAGGGGAATTCCTGTGCGTATTGAAATCGGACCGAAGGATATCGAAGCAGGACAGGCTGTTATTGTACGCCGTGATAACCGCGAGAAACAGGTCGTTGCTATTGCTGAACTGGCAGAAAAAGTGGCAGAAACTCTGGACAAAATGCAGACAGAAATGCTGGAGAGAGCCAGAGCACACAGAGATGCACACACCTATGAGGTGACCGACTTTGAAACCTTCAAGGATACGATTGAGAATAAACCAGGCTTTGTCAAAGCTATGTGGTGCGGCGACGAAGAATGTGAAAATATGATTAAAGAAGTGACCGGAGCAACATCCCGCTGCATGCCGTTTGCACAGGAACATTTGGCAGATACATGTATCTGCTGTGGAAAACCTGCAAAAGCAATGGTATATTGGGGAAAAGCATATTAAAGAACAGGATGATTTGTTTGGAAAAATCCTATGAAAAGGTAGTGGACTTCGTTCAGGATCAAATCCTGGACGGAGTCTATAGTACAGGAGATAAACTGCCGTCCGAGAGGGAGCTGGCTCAGCAGCTGAATGTGAGCAGAACTTCTGTCCGAGAGGGTATCCGTATATTAGAACAGATGGGAGCTTTATCCTGTCAGCAGGGTTCAGGAAATTACATAACGGGTGACTTTGAGAATACATTGATTCGTGTGATGACACTGATGTTTGCAGTGGAGGGGACACCTTACCGTGAGATCAGTGAATTCCGTTTTGCGCTGGAATATCAGGCCCTGTCCCTGGCGGTGCATCATGTGACGGAAGAACAGATGGATGAAATGGAATATCATATGAGCATGTTGGAGACGGCCCAGGAGGAAAATGTCCGTTCAAAACATGACAAACGAATTCATTATTTACTGGTGGAAGCTTCACATAACAACTATCTTATTGTTAATTTTTTAGCATTAACGCAGGTTCTGGACAAATATGTCAAAGATATGCGAGTGCGTATTCTGAGTGATGAAAAAAACCGGGAAGGTTTGATGCAGACCCACAGAGACCTGATTAAAGCTGTAAAGGAGAAGAATGTTCAGCTTGGTCAGGAAGCACTGAACCGGCATTTTGTGTATATTTATAATTATCTGGATAGTTAAGCAAATATTGACAAAAAAAAGACAAACAGTTTGTGCGAAAGAACTACAAAATTTAAAGATAACAAAATTAGAACTGTGCAATGCTTATAAAAAATACACGGGAAATACAAAGGAAAACGGTAAAAATGCTTGACAAATGCGCTGGCTTATTTTATGATGGTCATATGAATGGTAGGACCAGTATGGTACTTTTATGTGTATTTTTAATGGTTATTGTGTACATGGTGTGCAATACGAAATATATAAAGCAAAGGGTTCTATTAAAGGATTAAGGAGGCATGATGAAATGAGTGCATATGGCAAAGTAACTCCAGAAATCGTGGAGAAATTAAAAGAAATTGCACCAGGACGGGTTTATGTAGGAGAAGAAATCAACGATGACTTCACACATGACGAGATGTCTATTTATGGTAAGGCTATGCCAGAAGCTGTTGTTGATGCTATGACAACAGAAGAAGTTGCAGCAGTTGTTAAAATCTGTTATGAAAATACTATTCCGGTAACAGCCAGAGGTGCTGGTACAGGTCTTGTTGGAGCATCTGTTCCAATCGCCGGTGGTGTTGTAATCGGTACAACAAAGATGAATAAGATTCTTGAATATGATTTAAACAACTTCGTTGTTAAAATTCAGCCAGGTGTTCTGTTAAACGATCTTGCAGAAGACTGTGTAAGCCGTGGACTTATGTACCCACCAGATCCAGGTGAAAAATTTGCCGCTGTTGGTGGTAACGTTGCTACAAATGCAGGTGGTATGAGAGCATGTAAATACGGCGCTACAAGAGATTATGTACGTGCTATGACAGTTGTACTTTCCAATGGTGATATCGCTCATTTCGGAAGCACAGTTTCTAAAACATCTTCCGGTTACTCTCTTGTAAACCTGATGATCGGTTCTGAAGGTACTCTTGGTATCATCACAGAGCTGACATTAAAAGTTATTCCAGCTCCGAAGGAAGTTATCAGCCTGGTAATGCCTTTCGAAGATCTGGCTTCCTGTATTTCTACAGTTCCGTTGTTCAAGAAAAACAATCTTGATCCACAGGCTCTGGAATTCATGGAAAGAGCAATCGTTGAAAAATCTGAAAAATATGTTGGTAAAGCTGTATATCCAAAGAACATCGATGGCGTAGAAGCTGGTGCTTACCTGCTTGTAACATTTGATGGACGTAACATGGATGAATTGGAAGAGATTATGGAACAGGCTTCCGAAATCGCTCTTGAAAACGGCGCTATCGACGTAATCGTTGCTGATACACCGC
This sequence comes from uncultured Lachnospiraceae bacterium, assembly GCA_958405355.1. GTDB lineage: Bacteria > Bacillota > Clostridia > Lachnospirales > Lachnospiraceae > Frisingicoccus. Next base: position 3,631 of record CATYEA010000018.1, on the reverse strand, counting down.
CTAAGATCAAAGACGTTTGGGCAGCAAGAAGCTCCTTCCTGGAAGCTATCAAAGCTGAAACAAACTGGAAAGATGGACTTGAACTTCTCGATGAATGTGACGTTGTTGTTCCTCTTGATAAGATCGCACCATATGTTGAATATGTATATGCTGTTGGTGAAAAGATGGGTCTTCAGGTAGAAAGCTTCGGACATGCTGGTGATGGTAACCTTCATATCTATGTTATCGGTGATGACCAGATCAGTGTTGAAGATTTCAAAGCTAAAGCAGATGCTTTCTTTGATGATATTTATCCGGAAGCTACACGTGTTGGCGGTCTTGTATCCGGTGAACATGCTATCGGTTCCGGCAAGCTGAAATATCTTGCAGAAGCTGAAGGCGAAAGAAATATGGAACTTATGCTTGGAATTAAGAAAGTATTCGACCCTAAGTTGATTCTTAACCCAGGTAAAGTTTGCTACAAACTGTAATTTATAAAATAATATTTATAAATCATTTAACATTACTTTTTATTTATATTTTAATTAAGGAGGGCTTAAGAAATGAAATTTCATTTCAGTGAAGAAGAACAGGAAATCATCTCAATGGTAGAGGATTATGCGATTAAAGAAGTTGGTCCTAGAGCACAGGAAATCGATGAAGAAGAAAGATTCCCAGTAGAAGCTCGTGAAGGATTAGCTGAAATGGGTATGATGGGTGTTTATTTCCCAGAAGAGTACGGCGGTGCTGGCATGAGCTACCTTACATACATCGGTGTAGCTGAAAAATTAGCTGAGTACTGTGCAACAACATCTATTATGATGATGGCTTCCGAATCTCTCTGTGCATGGCCAATTTTCCAGTATGGTACAGAAGAACAGAAACAGAAATTCCTTGCACCACTTTGCTCCGGTGAAAAATTAGGTGCATTCGCTCTTACAGAGCCAAGTGCAGGAACAGACGCTGCTATGCAGAAGACTGTAGCTGTTGACAAAGGTGACCACTGGTTAATCAACGGTTCCAAGATCTTCATCACAAACGCACAGTATGCAGATATCTTTGTTTTCTTCGCTATGACAGACAAAGAAAAAGGAACAAAAGGTATTTCCGCTTTCATCGTTGAAAAAGGAACACCTGGATTTGAAGTTAGCGGACATGAAAAGAAAATGGGTATCCGTGGTTCTTCCACAAGCGAATTAATCTTCAATGATTGCAAGATTCCAAAGGAAAACCTGTTAGGACAGCTTGGAAAAGGCTTCATGATCGCTATGACAACACTTGATGGCGGCCGTGTTGGTGTTGCAGCTCAGGCTGTAGGTATCGCTCAGGGTGCTATCAACGATGCATTAGCATATGTTAAAGAACGTGTACAGTTTGGAAAACCAATCTGGAAATTCCAGAATACACAGTTCCAGTTAGCTGATATGCAGGCTAAAGTAGATGCAGCTCGTCTGCTTCTCTACCGTGCAGCTCAGGCTAAACAGGATGGCGAACCATATAGCCACTTAGCAGCTATGGCTAAATTAGTTTGTGCTGAAACAGCATCTGATGTAACACGTCGTTGTGTACAGCTTGCTGGTGGATATGGATATTCTCGTGATTATCCGTTCGAACGTCATATGCGTGATGCTAAGATCACAGAAATCTACGAAGGAACAAGTGAAGTTCAGCGTATGGTAATCTCCGGATGGATGGGAAATAAATAAGCATAGCTTAAATAGATCCCGGATTTCCCTGTGATATTAATTCGTTGCGGAATAATTAAAGTTTACATACGACTGGTGTGCAGAAAATCTACACACCAGTTGTGTTATTAGGAAAAGAAGGAGCGTACAACAAAATGGAAATATTAGTTTGTATTAAACAGGTGCCAGATGATTCTGTGAATATCAAAATGAATCCTGCAACTAACGCACCTGATCTTGACATTGCTACGCCTATCGTAAACGCATTTGATACATATGCTCTCGAAATGGCTACACGTTTTAAAGAAGCTGTTGGCGACAGCACAATTACAGTTGTTTCTGTTGGCCCGGATAAAGCTAAAGATGCAATCAAAACTTGTCTTGCAGTTGGCGCAAGCAAAGGTTATGTTGTTAAAGCTGACGCTACAGACACAATCAGCACAGCAGATGCTCTTGCTAAAGCTGTTGCTAAGATTGAAGAGGCTGAAGGCGTTAAATTTGACATTATTTTCTGTGGTAAAGAATCTACTGACTGTGCATCCGGACAGGTTGGTACAATGTTAGCAGAAGATTTAGACGTTCCTGTAGTTACTAACCTGGTTGATATCGAAAAGATCGATGCAGGCATTAGTGCAAAACAGGAAACAGAAGAAGGATATAATGTTGTTGAAGTTGCTATGCCTTGTGTAGTAACCGTAACAAAACCAGAATACGAACCAAGATATCCTACCATTAAGAGCAAAATGGCTGCCAGAAAGATTCCGATTGGTGAATTAGAAATTGGCGACGTTGTTGCACCTGCTGTTACGGTTGTTGCAAATGCAGAACCTCCAAAGAAAGCTGCTGGTGTTAAGATTAACGAAGAAACACTCGAAGAGTCCATGGCTATGGCTCTTGGAATGATGAGAGACGCTAAAGTATTATAAGGAGGAAATGTCATGGGTTGCAAAAATGTAATGGTATATGTTGAAACAGCAGAAGGCAAGCCAGTCAATGTAGGCCTTGAAATGCTTACAGCTGCTAAAGAAGTTGCTGAAAAAGTTACTGCTGTTGTTATTGGTGCTGCAGATGCTGCAGCTACAGCAATTGCATATGGTGCAGATGATGCAATCACAGTAGATGCTGCTGAATATAATACAGAAGCATACGCTGCAATTGTTGCTGAATTAGTTAAAAAATACGCTCCAGAAATGTTATTTGTTGGTGCTACACCAAACGGTAAAGATTTAGGTGCAAGAGTTGCTGCTAAATTAAAAGCTGGTTGTGTTACAGATGTTATCGGAATGAAAGAAGCTGATGGAAAAATCGTTCTTACAGCTCCTCTTTACGGCGGAACAATCTACTCTGATGTTACTGTAGAAGGTACTATCGTAGCAATTATCCGTGGTGGTGTATTCAAGAAAGTTGATGAGCCAGATACAGCAAAAGAAGGCGCAATCACAGCAGAAACTGTAGAAATTGCTGACCTTAGAGCTAAAATCGTAAACAGTGTTCAGGAAATTTCTGAAAGTGTTAACCTTGAAGAAGCTGAAATCATCGTTGCTGGTGGTAGAGGTGTTGGAAGTGCTGAAAACTACGAATTAGTTAAAGAACTTGCAAAACTTCTTGGTGGTGTTGTAGGCGCTACACGTCCAGTTATCGAAGAAGGATGGGTTTCCCGTGCACATCAGGTTGGACAGTCTGGTAAGATTGTTGCTCCTAAGTTATACATCGCATGTGGTATTTCCGGTGCTGCACAGCATGTTTCCGGTATCACAGGATCCAATTATATCGTATCCATCAACAAAGATGAAGATGCTCCAATCTTCGAAATCTCCAACATCGCTATCGTTGGAAACTGTGTTGACGCTTTGAAGATCATGATCGAAGAAGTTAAGAAAATGCAGGCTTAATTGTGAGTTAAATCATTGATTAAAAAAAGGCCCAGACGATGAAAATCGTCTGGGCCTTTTGAAATTCATAAGAAG
>CATYEA010000017.1 GCA_958405355.1 uncultured Lachnospiraceae bacterium | reverse complement strand
GCATCTTCCACAACAAAACGGCAATTGGCCGGGCAGTCTCCCTTCTTAGCTTCCTTTATCATTTTCTCAGAAAAATCGGTTGCTTCCATATTCTTTGCCGAGGCTGCCACGTTCTTTGCAATCAATCCTGTCCCCGTCGCCAGTTCAAGAACATTCTTTCCGGCAATCACCCGACGGATTCTTCGATACATCTGCTCATAGGCTCTCCGGTCTTTTCTCATAAATAAATCATACACAGGTGCATACAAATCCCAATTATTCCGGAAATGATAATCGCAGATATCGTAACCCATATTTAAATATTTTTTGCCCGCCATACAATCCCCCTATACATTCACATTAGCTCTTTCTAACTTATATAGTATAACTGCTCCTGTAAAAACTCAAGAATTTTTTCTCAGTCACTTCAACTTATTAAAGCGTCCCTTTTCTTGACTTCGGCCACATTAAAGATATGACAAGTAACCGCCTTTAACGGTCGGGTCAACGTCGAAACCTTCCGTCTTTCAAAGGAATATTTTTTCTAGATTACTCTGGGTATTCCCTTCTATATGTTCGAACAGGCCTTAAATCCAATTATCCGTTCCGACGGAAGGCCCCGTCTTGCCATGGGTACCCTGCTGGCGACGGAAGCTATTGTGGACCTTATTGCGTCTGTCATTTTCCTGCTGTTTCCATATCAGCTCATCGAATTCTTTGGTACAGAAAATGAAAGTATTTATTATACCCAATTTACCATCTGGTTTATCCGCGGTCAACTCTGCCGTTTTTATGTCTGTGGCGTATACCCTTACCTTCATCGCCGTTGCAATTATAAAACGAAAAAAAGTCTGGAGTCCTCATAAACCGCTGCGAATATTTCATCCGCAGTCCGTTTTGCGTCATCCAACGCAGAACTCCAGACAATGACTTTATCTTTTTGCTTTTCCTGCCACAGCCTGCACAATGCCGTTCAATGCGGCAAACAGAACACCGGCTACCGGCCAGATAATCCAGCTGATTCGCCAATTAGAGAAATAAAAGCTGATTCCCAGATAAATCGCTGTCACCAAACACCAATAAATCTTTGGGAAAAACGAAGTTCTCCGACCAAGGGCTTTCTGTTCCTCGGTGTACTCTCCTCGCTGAAGCAGCTTATCATAGCCTTCATGAACCATGCCATAACGGACAAAAAGATGAACGCCAATGGCAACTAAAATCAAAAGAATATCCACACAGCAGACATAAATAAATTCATTCGTCGTAAACCCAATGGATATAAACAGTGGAATGACACCGATAATGCACAGGCAAACACCCACCGCCACCGTCATCCGGAATTTTGGCTCATAGGCCTTCCGTCTTTCTTCCATAATTTCCTTCACTTCATAATCCGGCAATATGGATTCCGTCTCCAGATAATCAAATTCGGAGAGCTGCATACCATTAAGAATCACAATGGTCACGCCAATAGCCACGAAAATCAAAAGAATTGCCACACCAAAGCCGGCGGCCATGTCCTCTGTCAAACGGCTGTGACGATATTCAGCCACTCCGCCTAAAAATAACAGCGGCGTCGGGCACAGGATAAATAACGAAACGGCAAGTGCAATTCTTCCCGAAAGTCTCTCTGTCAAATCCATAAACCGATTCGCTTCTTCCATGGATACTCTCCGCGCTTCCGGCTCCGATACACGCACAGACGGCTCCGGTATTTCCTCAAATACTTCGGATACATCACAGGAAATTTCCTCCGTATCATCCTTCAACAAATAATCGGTGGTAACGTCAAAAAGTTCACTGAGCTTTATAATTTTATCCAAATCCGGTATGGATCCGCCCAACTCCCATTTTGAAACCGACTGTCTGGATATATCCAACTTTTCTGCCAGTTCCTCCTGAGACCAGCCATTTTTCTTTCTCAAAAACGCTATCTTCTCTGATAAAACCATTCTTCAATACCTCTCTTTGTCTTATTTCTGACCATACCTTAACAGAATTTCCGGTTGACAACTACCAAGTGCGCTTGGAAATTCCGCAACTTATGGTTGCATCCGTTGTTTAATCCTCCGACAACAGGCGTTTTAAAAAGTATTCCCGGTTATTGATAAACATTTCTGTAATCTGATAGCTGCTTGTATCTGTATAGCTGCAGGGCTGAATCGTCCCGTCGTCAAAGGATAAAATCCGGGCCTCAGGCAGTCCGAGAAGAATCGGGGAATGACTTGCAATAATAAACTGGGCTCCGTCCTTCGCCAGCCGATCTATCTCAAGAAGCAGCGTCAATTGACGCTGAGGCGACAAAGCCGCCTCCGGCTCATCCAGAATATACAACCCATTGCCAATAAATTCACCCTGGATTAAAGCCAGAAAGCTTTCTCCATGGGACCTTTGATGTAATGATTTTCCGCCGTACCGGGCATAATAAACCTCCATCGGGTCATTATCCCGATAATCCTCCGCTTTGCTGGCCACATTATAAAAGCTCTCTGCCCTTAAAAAATAACTTCCCGCCGGTTTCCACGGACCGCGCGACAAACACATCGCTTCATGAAGCTCCGAATGAGAATCATAGGTGGAAAAAGAAAAATTTTTCGTGCCGCCCTCCGGATTAAATCCATAGGCCACTGCAATTCCTTCAAGCAACGTCGATTTTCCCGAACCGTTTTCTCCCACAAAAAAAGTTACCGGATGATCAAACACAAGGGGCTTTTTTAATTGAAGCGCGGGGATATCCCTCAAATAACTGTCTCTGCTGATTTTATTCCAATCAATTGAAATTTCCCTAATAAACTGCTGATTCATACGCTTTCCCCCTGCGTCTTTCAGACCTGAAAATGGCCCTCCAAATGAAGGGCCTGAATATAATTAAATAACATTATAAGCAATCTGCTTTTGTGAAAAAAGACAATCAAAACCGTCAAGCAGATGATTTGGCAAATATAGGGATTCCTTTTTCTTTAACTGGATTGCACCGGATTTTGACAGCACTTCAGCCACGAACTGGGAACAGAAATAGGAATTTTCAAATTTGTGCGGAATGTGCAAAAGACATAATATAACCCCAAGACGTGAATAGGTATAAATATCCTTCTGCTCTAAAAACCGCTGGATTTCTTTCGCTATATCATCACAAATACTTGCTGGCACCCGTATACGAATACAGACGCTGCCTTCCTTTCTTCTGCGGGATCGCCGCTTTTTCGGCTCTTCAACTGCAACGCCCTTACCGTTGAAGCTGTAAAACACTTCCTCTGTGCCGTCAATGGATAAAGACGCATGAGAATAGCCGCTTCTGCTGATTACCCGGATAAACCGGCCAAACCAATCCGAATATCCTGTCAGTAATATCGTTATTGTCTTCATCCGCTCCTGTTTTCTTCTTTTATTCCTTTTAATCCCTTTTTTTCCCATTAATCCTAACCTATTTTATCAAATCACCCAATAAAGTATCATTGTAAACCGAACTGCCATCCAAAATCGTTCGATATGAGCTGACCCAGCAGGAAATAAAACCACTTCGGTGAGCCACGGCCTGAGACGCAATGTTTGTGACTGAGGCACAATAAAATGGAACAATTCCCTTTTCCAAAAGAACCGCCGCCAGGTTGCTGACCAGAATTGTCGCAAGACCACCCTCTCTGTGTTCCGGCTTCACATCCACACCCAGTTCCCACAGTCCTTCGGCTTCCTCCGAAACGCCGGCCAGACCGACAATCTCATTATTTTTCTTGGCATAAAGAACCATGCGGGTCGATGTCTTTCCATTTTCATCAAAGGCCAAAGCATTTTCAAAGCCTGTGATTTCTTTCAATGTATGTATATCCTCTTCCTGAACCAATATATACTGATAATCCCTGTTAAATGACTGTCTTTCAAATAATTTAAAATCCGGAACATAATAAATTGACTGCCCGTAAACCAGCGGACATTCGAACATTTCATCCCGGCTCTTGCCCTTCAAAAGCCTCTCTGCCTTTGGCAAAAGTTTTTCCGAGGCGGACACGATGACCGCTTTCCCCATCGTACATATCTCTAAAAATGGATAATTTTGCCGATCATTGGATACAAAAACAACTTCATCTTTTTCAAAATCATCCACATTGCAGTTCAGCCGCCCGGCCAAATGCAGCTTCACCTGCTCTAAAAGAGTCTCTGGCTCCAATCCACATTTTTTAAAAATCGGCGAAAGCTCGGCGGAAGCGATTTCACCTTCCTTTAAAAACCGATTAATAAGTGCGTAAGCTTTCTTTACCTGTGAAAACCGGACCGGCAGTGAGAAAAATCCATGCAAAGCATCCGGCATACGGAAGACCCTTACCCTATTTCCTGCCATTTCCAGCGCTTTTCCATAGGCTTCCCCTTCATCCCGGAGCGGACAATATTCCGCTGTAATGATCAATGTGTCCGGCTGGTTGGAAAAATCCTTTGCCATCAGCGGCGCATAATATGGATTCATTAAATCGGCATCCGAGGAGCGATACAGCTCCATATAGTCCCGCACCCGTTTTGTCGTCAACAGATAATCCGTCCCGTTTTCCCGTACGGACGGGAAGGGCGAATCATCCGAATGATCATTTCCGGTGGCCGGATAAATCAATATCTGGCGGGAAGGCATAAACTCTCCCCTATCCCGGGCCATCAGGGACACGGCCGCTACAAGATTGCCTCCGGCGCTGTCTCCAATCAGAACGATTTCCTTAGATTTCGTTCCCAGAAGGCTATCATCCAGAAAAATTTCCCTGGCGACCGCATAGCAATCCTCAAGTCCCGCCGGGAAAGGATACTCCGGTGCCAGCCGATAATCGACGGAGACGACCACCCGTCCCGTCTGTTTCGCCATATCGGCACAGACAGCATCATAGCTGTCAATACTTCCGGTCACCCAGCCGCCGCCATGAAAAAACAGGAGTATCCGATGATGCTCATACCCCGACGGCATAAAAATCCGCACCGGCACCTCATGGTCGCCACAGATAACCTTGTGCTCCCAAATCCGGTAAAGTGACGGTTTTTTCAGCCGTCTGCCGGATATATCCTTCAGACGCCGTTCTACTTGATAACTTTTTTTAATATCTGCTTCCGAATAGGACAGAACTGATAATGCTGCCCGCATCGCTTTATTAATTGCCATAAATACCTCTTTTTAAAAATTGTATCAAACACAGAGAGATTTCTCAATCTTTTTCTTTTGATATTTCAGAAATCTTTTACACTAAATAATCGGCCAGTCTTCGGCCAAAACCCTACGGAATAGTCGTGGTACATAAATCAACAAATAATTTCATCAAAGGACTTTGCCATTTGTTTACGTGGCAGCCGCATACAGCAGTAATGCAGGGGTTTGACATATCTGTCGGAATTTCTACCAAACTTCCACATTCCAGTTCTTTCTCTACGGAAAATCGCGGCAGAAATGTAATTCCCACATTGTTCTGGACAAGATTTTTAATGGTTGGTATGCTCCATAGCTCAATCGTATGATCGAGTACAATAGATTTGTCTCGGAGATATTGTTCAAATATTTGCCGGAAAATGCAAGTTGGTTCATTTATGATGAACGGAACGGGGATTTGCTGATTCGGTGTAGTAAAGTCAGGATATTTCGCTTTGATTTCGGGAGAGGCCACCAAAATAACCGGATAGCTGCTAAGCGGATGAATAGCAAGGTTAGAACCAATTCCGCCTACATCCTCATAAAATACGCCTAAATCAAGCGTACCTTTCAACAATTCATTCCGAATATCATAGCAATTCATAGAATGTAAAAATAAGCGGGCTTTCGGTGCTCTTTCGCAAAATTCTTTTAGGGCAGGCGGTAATTTATAGCATAACAATGTTTCACCGACGCCTATATGTATGGCTCCTTGATATGCGGATAAATCGCTTTCAAAACAGTGCATTCTTTCAACGGAATTCAGTACATCGCTGACATATGGAATCAACTGTTCACCGGCTTTTGTAAGTACCATCTTTCGCCCGATTTTCTCAAACAGTTTTGCAGATAACTCTTGCTCTAACTGCCCGATTTGAAATGTGATTGTCGATTGGGTATAGTTCAGTTTTTTGGCTGCTCTTGAAAAACTTCCCTCTTCTACGATTGTCTGAAATGTATAGAGATACTTCAACTCCATAATCTTCACCTCTGAATACTTTTATAAAATCGAACTGTTGATTCAAATCATTTAAATTGTTTTAACTGTTTTCTGATGGTATTATACTAGGAAAATGAACAACTTGCAAGGAGCTTTAAAATGAATCAAAAGCGAGATTTCTGACAGAGGAGGTAATAAAAATGTCAAATAAAATCAGAGTAGGTATTTTGGGTGCCACGGGCACTGTCGGTCAAAGATTCGTGTCTTTGCTTGTAAATCATCCGTGGTTTGAAATTTCCGTGTTGGCCGCCAGTGAACGGTCTGCCGTAAAAACCTATGAGGAAGCATTAAGTGGACGTTGGAATATGGATATCCCGCTTCCAAAACATATAGGCAATTTGACTGTCCAAAATGTAAGGGATATTGATTGCATTTCACAGCAAGTAGATTTTGTATTTAGTGCAGTCAATATGCCAAAAGATGAAATCAAGGTCATTGAAGAAGAATATGCCCGGCATGAAATCCCTGTTATTTCAAATAATAGTGCGCATCGCTGGACACCTGATGTGCCTATGATTTTACCGGAAATCAATGCGGAACATGCGGAAGTTATCGCGGCACAAAGGAAACGGTTGGGTGTCCGGAGGGGATTTATCGCAGTAAAGCCGAATTGTTCCATTCAAAGCTATACCCCTGTATTGGCGGCTTGGAAAGAATACCAGCCTTATGCGGCGGTCGTGACCACGTATCAGGCAATTTCCGGAGCCGGAAAAAATTTTGAGACATGGCCGGAAATGATTGGAAATATCATTCCTTTCATTTCTGGAGAAGAGGAAAAAAGTGAACAGGAGCCTTTACGTATTTTGGGCAGCGTGTCAAACGGAAAAATTGTTCCTGCCGTAGAACCCCAAATTACTTGTCAATGCGTCCGTGTCCCAATCCTATATGGACATACTGCGGCGGTGTTTTTGAACTTTCGAAAAAAGCCGACACGTGAGCAGTTAGTCGAAAAACTTTGGGAATTTAAGGGTGAGCCGCAATTATTAGGACTCCCTAGCGCCCCAAAACAGTTTATCCAATATCTTTCGGACGACAATAGACCGCAGATTACATTAGATGTTGACTACGAAAACGGCATGGGAATTAGTGTCGGAAGACTTCGCCCAGATAGTATTTATGATTGGAAGTTTATCGGTCTGTCACATAATACCCTGCGCGGCGCGGCCGGAGGTTCTGTCCTGTGTGCAGAACTTCTAAAGGCAAAAGGCTATATTTAAGCTGTTGCTAACTCTCTTTTTACAACATACAGAACTTCTTTAAAAAGGTATTCCAAAAAAATCAGAGCAACCCCATTGAAATTTGCTCTGATTTTTTTCTTACTTTCTATGTTTACGATATTGTGCCGGCGTACAATCCATAATAGATTTGAACTTTGCAATATAATTACTTGTCTGATTATATCCGCAGCGTCCGGCTATTTCTGATATAGATAACTCACCGGAAAGCAGTTCAACACTTTTGCGAACTCTGTATTCTGTTAAAAACTGATAGGGCGTTGTCTGCAAATGCTCCCGGAAAATACGGCAGCATTCGCCTATGCTGATATGGGCAATACATGCAATATTGGCTAATGCAATATCCTCCGAAAAATGTTCGTAAATAAACGAAAGCATTATCTGTAATCTTTCCCTGCGAGCCAAATCAACCGAAAAAGTATTTTTACTTTCATCTGACAGATTGGAGATTAATATATACCACAATGTTACTATTTTTGTTGTGATAAGATATTCATTTTGAGTGACTGAATTGTTATCCCACATACTATTGATTTCCTTCAAAAGGTCTAAAGCGGATTTCTGCCATTCTGTTTCGGGACGGAGTATTACAACCGGCAGACAGACGCCGGTAACATAAGGCAGGACATAATCTTTTTCCATACGGCTTCCCGGGAAAAAAGATAACAGTTTATATGGAAAATTCAGACTGGCATATTTGCCGCCCTCAGAAAGTTTCATTACCGCATGAATCATTCCACTGTTAATAAATGCCGCCTCTCCTTCATTCAGAAAATATTGTCCGGCATCTACCTGAAGTGTTAAAGAACCATGAACGGCCAGCGTGAATTGCAATTCATCATGCCAATGAAAATCCCGTAACCCCCGCCCAAAGGGGAACATACCCTTTTCGTTGACACGATAAATCTCAACCGGAAAAAGAGCATCCTTGTATTGGTTGATTTCGTGGTAGTTTTTCTTCTCCATAGTCGCACCTTAATTTGTTAAGATTTTAATATTTTTTGACAAGCCTATTGTATCACGATAACGGAATAACAGCTATAATTATTTCAAATAAATCTTAAGGACTGATTATATGGAACATGAATTTGATAAAATACCAATTTCAAAATTGGTATTGAGATTGGGAATACCTGCCATGTGCGCCCAAATTTTTAATATTTTGTATAGCATTGTCGACAGGGCTTTTGTCGGGCATATTGCAGCAGTCGGGGAAATTGCCCTTGCAAGTATTGGCATTTGTGCCCCTGTATTAACAGCAATTACCGCTTTTTCCTCTCTTGTTGGAATTGGCGGCGCTTCCGTTATGAGTATTTCTATCGGACAAAAGGATTATAAAAAGGCCAGACTTGCAATGAATAACGCTTTCATACTTTTGCTTTGTCTGTCAGCAATCCTTACAATGCTTTCACTGATTTTTATTAAGCCTTTGCTGTATGCTTTAGGGTGCAGCGATAGAATATACCCTTATGCAAGCGGATATTTTAAAATTTATGTAACAGGCACAGCTGCCGTACTTTGTGGGACTGGCATGAACCAGTTTATTCTTGCGTTTGGAAATGCAAAACGAGGTATGCTTACAGTTATGATTGGGGCAATCGTCAATACAATTCTTGACCCGATTTTCATTTATGTTTTCCATATGGGAATACAAGGGGCGGCGGCGGCTACGGTAATTGCTCAATTTTGCGTATTATTATATGTGCTTTTCTTCTTATTTTCCGATAAGCCTGCCTTTAAATTGAGCTATTGCCAGCTTGATTATCCCACTGTGCGACAAATATTAACAATTGGCAGCTTGCCGTTTTTTATCATGCTGTTTGATAATTTACTTGTTATTTCGTTGAACTTCACGCTGCGGAAATACGGCGGCAATATCATGGGGGACAGATATATTTCCTGCGCCGCTGTCGTGCAAAGCTTTATGGTACTAGTATTTTATCCGGCGCAGGGAATTACAACCGGGTGCGGCACATTATACAGCTATCATTATGGCGCAGGACATTATGATAAGGTCATTCAGGTTTTCCGATATGTTTTCTATCTTTGTGCCGGATATATGCTTCTTCTTTGTGTTGCGGCACAACTGATACCGGAAACATTTGCTTCTATTTTTATACAGGAAGAAACCGCAGTCATTTTATCAGCTTCCTGTATAAAAAAATATACATTAGGACTATTAGGAGTTGCGATACAATATGCGATTGTTGACGGCTTAACAGCAATGGGACAAATTCGTTTTGCTCTGCCAATATCATTTTTTAGAAAAATTCTGTATATCATATGTGTATTTCTTTTTCCTCTTTTTTGTTCTTTGGAAAATGTCTTTTATGCTGAAACAATATCAGACATAGTAGGGGCAAGCGTTACTGTAATCGTATTTATAACAACGATAATTCCAAAGCTTCGGCTCTCATAATATAGTTTTTTGTCATTTTTCTCCCTCCATTCTGCCGTTTTCCTTATGCCCGAATGGATATATTCATCGTTTTCAGTCATTGCCCCTGCCTTCCATCATCATTTCACTCAATGGATTTCCCGGCGGCACTATAGGAAACACATTCTCCGTTGGTTCAATGATAAATTCAATCACTGTGGGTACCCTTCGTGTATTCTGAGCTTCTTCCAGCGCCATCCTTATTTCTTCCGGCCGCCGGACGCGGATGGCCTTCGCACCGTAGCTCTCAGCCAGCCGCATAAAATCCGGAATATATTCCGGACAACAGGCCAGCATAGTATTACAGGTTAAAGAACAGCTTTTCCGACGACGTAAACAGGTGCTGGAATACCGCTTATCATAAAACAATTCCTGCCATTGACGAACATTGCCCAAATATCCATTGTTAAGAATACAAATAACAACCGGTAATTCATAGACCACCGCCGTAGCCATTTCCTGAATATTCATTTGAATACCGCCGTCACCGCAGACAGCAATGACATCTTTGTCCGGATTTCCCAATTTTGCGCCAATAGCTGCGGGAAGGCCATAGCCCATTGTTCCAAAGCCGCCGGAAGTAAGCATTTGTTTTTGTCCGTTCAATTCAAGAAATTGGCCGACCCATAACTGGTGCTGCCCCACATCGGTCGTAATAATCGCATTTTCAAATACCTGGTTGATTTCCCGGATAATATGAAACGGCGTCATTCGCAGCTTTCTATCCTGCGAAGCAGTCAGAGGATGGGACCTTTTCCAAAAATCCACCTGTTTCTGCCAATCTTTAAAATCGCATTCCGGAACTTTTTCCAGTAAAATCTGAATTATCTTTTTTGCATCCGCAACAATCGATATATCCGCAGCAACAGTTTTTGAAATGGAAACCGAATCGATAACAACCCGGATATGCGCCGCATTTTTGGCAAATTCACTGACTTTTCCCATGATACGGTCATTAAAACGAACGCCGATAGAAAATAACACATCACATGAACTGACTGCCATATTCGCGGCATAACTGCCATGAATTCCTAAATTGCCGACATACAATGGATGCGGCGTTGGAATCGCACCTTTCCCCATCATCGTTGTGACTGCTGGTATTCCTGTTTTTTCCACAAGCAAAGTCATCTCCCGATTAGCCCGGACGATATTTACACCGCCGCCCAAAAGAAATACAGGACGTTTCGCATTTTTCAAACACTCAAGCGATTTTTTTATCTGGCCCATATAAATATTTTCATTCGCTTTATATTCCTCCACTTTAATTTGCTCCGGATAGTCGCTGCTTCCGAAGGCTTGCTGAATATCCTTCGGCAAGTCGACAACGACGACACCCGGTTTGCCGGAACGGGCAATAAAAAATGCCTTTTTAATGACAGCCGCCAGGTCTTCCCTTCTACGGACAGTAATTGCATATTTGCTGATACTTTTTGTCATTGCCACAATATCAACTTCCTGAAAAGCGCCGCTGCCGATTAAATAAGTGGGAACCTGTCCGGTAAAACATACCAAAGGTACACTGTCATAGTTCGCCGTAGCGATTCCCGTCACAAGATTAGCTGCACCAGGGCCGCTTGTCACCAGACAGACGCCAACTTTCCCCGTTGAACGTGCATACCCGTCCGCAGCATGAACAAGTCCCTGCTCATGCCGTGGAAGAATGACATTAATTTTCCGGACGCCGTAAAGAGCATTGAATAAATCAATGACCTGACCGCCGGGATAGGCAAACAGTGTATCCACTTGTTCAGCCAGTAATGCTTTTACAAATAATTCCGCTCCGGTAATTTTCATAAGTATGTCCTCCTTGTTGATTGCGTGTGCTTGCTTGCATATGTGGGTTTTTTATACGGTACTATCACTATCCAATGACAGTACCGTAGTTATTATTCCTATTGCAGTATCCCCTGAATAAATGTCTGAACCGACTGTTTAATAAACTTCTCTCTGGTGACCTGAGAAAGCTCATTTCCAAATGATGCACTTAAGAAGGTAAATCCAAATGTGCTTGAAAATATGGTCATGGCAAGACATTCGAAATCTGAATGCGGAAGCTTTCCCCGTTCCTCCATTTCCTGAAAATATTCAATCAATGATGAAAGAAATACCTGCGGGACTTTCATGACCAGAGGGGCCGTTTCCTCATAAAGCTGGGGCGCCCGAAGACCGATGGATAATTTAACAAAATCCGGAGTTATCCGGTTCATATATTCCGTCATAAACATTTCGAGGTCGGGAGCAAGCTCCCATTTGACATTTTTAAAAGCCTCCGGCGTCAGATTTCCACGCCATTTTTCCTGTTCCATGCCGCTCAATACGATATCCTTTTTTGTTTTAAACTTTCTGAACAAAGTACACTCATTCACTCCGGCCAATTTTGCAATATCCTTTGTCGTCGTTGAAATATAGCCCTTATCACGTACAAGAGCCATCGTAGCGTCTATAATTTTCTGGCTGGTTTCATCCATGCAATCCCCCTCCAATCCCAAATGCAAGTAATCACTTTCATTATATTCATTCAACTATTGGCTGTCAACTTGCAATTTTACTTCTTACGGACAGGATAGCAGGCTTCAGTGACAAACTCATTCGGGTCGTCACTCTCATAGAGACTAATATGGTAAATATTAAACATCGGGCCATCAAATTCATACCCATTGTCTACAATCCATTGTGCCACAGCGGCATAAAGCTCGCTCAAGTGTTCATAGGAGCCCTGACAGGTCGCAGACGCTACCGTTACCTCCGGCAGTGTCCGGAAAATCACATGCTCCGTGTCGGGATATTGTCCTTTCACCGTCTTATATACCTCAACATCCGTATCGCTCTCTTTGAACTCTTTATCATGAAATACTGCACAGCAATAGCATGGGTCATCAGGAATCAAATTCATGTGAGCGGTCTCACTCATCAGCGTATTCCAAAGAACTCCTTCCTGTTCATAAGTCGGGATTATAGTCCGGACCGTCGCAGCATAACGCTCCGGGAAAGTTTTCAAAGTCACATCATACTTCATCGTTTCATCATCCTTTCTCAGCCGTTCAAGGGCCGTATCCAGGAGTCGTAATCGGTATGCGGTCTGCTCTGATAATTCCTGAAGCTCCGCCTGTTTCAGCCGAAGGTAATGCTCCAATATCGCCTTATCCTCATAGCAGTTAAGCATCTGATGGATAACAGCCAGGCCGAAGCCCATGTCCTTTAAAGCAGTGATTCTGCCCACAATAGGAAGCTGATTTTCGCTGTAATACCGGTATCCGGTATACGGGTCGATTTCCGCCGGCTTTACAAGGCCAATCTCATCATAATGGCGAAGCATACGAATACTGACTCTGGATAGTTTTGAAAAATCTCCAATTTTTAACATAAGGCACCTCACATATCGATTAATTTTGAGCTCAGTTTTATTGTAATACCTTCCATTGTGTGAGGGTCAAGAGATATTTTCATCAGTATTTTCTCCACCCTTTCATAAGTCTTCCGGGATTGCCCGACTTCTTTCTTCGATTACATTTTGTACCCGTTCTGCCTCACTTCCTGTCAATACAACCGGCTGATAATTGTTAAACTCACTGGTTGAAGAAACCGAACATGGGATGATTTTATATTCACTGTCCGTGATTTCCCGCGCCGTATCTATCGTAAACTTCTGTTGAAAAATCATAGTGTCCATCTCTGTCGGCCGCGTATTTCCCCCAAAGCAAAAATTTCCGAGGCTGTAGGCAATCGCTTTCCCCTTATAAGTATCAATTCCCTGCACTACATGAGGATGATGCCCGACAACCACATCTGCGCCTTCATCAATTGCCAGATGGGCCAGGGTGATTTGGTTTTCATCCGGGACAGTTTCAAGCTCATTGCCCCAGTGAAAAACAGCCACGATAATATCTGCCCCGTCTTCCTTCAGCTTTGCCATGTTTGCCTTTACCTGCGGTATTTGCTCCAGATGGTTATCCAGCTCATAAATGCCAAAGAAGCCGACCTTTACATCTTTTACCGTAAGAATTGCCGTATCGTCATAGCCAAAGGTTTGTATACCATTCTTCTCTAATACATTCACCGTATCCAAAAAGCTTTGTTCCCCATAATCATGACTGTGATTATTCGCCATATTCGCCGCTTCCACCGATGAAGATGCCATGATGTCCACAAACGCCGGTTCTCCCTTAAAAGCAAACTGCTTGTCCAATCTTTCTGTCTCTTCCGTCAATGTTCCTTCCATATTAACAATGGTCAAATCATCGGCCTGGAAAATATCCCGGACATTGTCCAGAAAATATTCCGGCCCATACATCTCATAATAGGCATTAAATCCGGTATCCCATGCAAAGAACTCATCGGTGCCAAGAATACAGTCCCCTGTAAACGTCAGCAAAAGCTCCACCGGTTCTTCCAGCTTACTGTTCTTCCCGGCAGTGTTTTCACCTTCCTTAGCATTCTGAGTTCCCTTCGCCAGTACACTGTCTTGACTATCTTTTATAAAGCCTCTCACCAGACAGGTTCCCGACCATATGAAAAAAATTAAAATTCCTATGCACAACAGACCTGCCAACATCAAAACCCTTTTTCTTTCCTTTTTACGGTGCTGCCGGATGATTTTTCTTACATACTTAATTGAACTGCGGTATTCCGTATCCTCACAATCCATAAACATTTTTCTTAATATCCGGTCAGCCTTTTGCAGTTGTATATCGCCGGTCAGTCTGCTGATAAATCTTTGCATGTCGTACCTCCTGTTATATAGGAAGATGCGGGGCAAATGCCCCACATCCCCGCATTTCTTTAGTTTTTTCTTATCTGACCCTCGCCGCCCATAAGCGCAGTCATCTCCTCAATGCGCTCCAATGGGAACGGCGGACAGCACATAGGCTTCATAGCAATGCTCATAAGTTTCATGGGATTATCGTCCGCCGCCACCCGGTTCGATGACAATGCGCCGCAGCGGCGGCATCGATGAATAATTGCCCATTCGCCGCCTTTCCGCACCCAGACCGCCACCGGCTCCATGATTCCGCCGCAGTCGGCCGCCCGGTCTCCTGGCTTTATATCCACATGAAGACTTGAAAGGCAGTTGGGACAATGATTCCGATGGTCGCTCCCGGCTCCGCCAGGGACGATTAGCCTGTCACACACCTTACAGGTAAAGCTGTCATTGCAGGCGTGTGTTTTGTAATATCCTTTTTCATATTTCTTCTGTTTCCGCAGGGAATACCCTGCGGACATATGTTCACGTTTCATTTATTTTCCTCCTGAAAATTAATTTGCATCCTTTCGGGAGGAATGGAGATGTCAGCTCACAGACCTCCCTGTCAGCACACAATCTCCGGTAAAAAATTGTTCTTTCTCAAAAAGCAAATCTCCGTTTCTTATATTATTTGATGGTAAGTATCTCCTGTAAAGCGGAATAGATGTTGATTTCCCGCTCATCCGACAAAAAATCATCATTAGGATATTGCCGCAGCAATACAGCAATAATTTCTTCAGGAAGGCATCCAAGTATTTGTACCAATTCTTTCTGCGTTGGCTCAGAATCCCGCAGTATTTCCAGAAAATCACCCAATGAATGAATTTTACTCAGGATAATTTCCGTTTTTTTCTCAGCGCTCTCACACCACATCACTTCCTCCAGAACGCTTTCGTAATCCCTGTCATTCATCCGTTCCCCATAGGACAGAAAGATTTTCGGTTTGTTCTCCGGATAGACAGGAATAAGCACAATGGTTTCCAGATGTCCCATCCGCATGGCATTCTGAATCAACAACGCAAGCTTTGGCAGACTACTTCTCAGGTAAACCGCCAGGCCAGAAGAACAATCAAGCTCTGCCATCATCTGCCTTAACGCAGCACAAAGCAGCCCTTCAATTTCCTCCCTGCTTCTCCCATCAAGCAGTTCCTTCAAAGTGTCCAGGTCACAGGACAATTCACGAATCGATTGGTCCGTTAAAACGCATCCGAGTGCGGCAGCCAGCACCGGTTCATAAATATTCATTGGTATCTGCGGATAGTTCTCATCCAGACCACATAAGAGATGGTGAACGCTATTCGCAGAAAAAAGTAAAAGGAACTGATTTTCAAAGCCGATATTTTTCAAATACCCTTCAATA
>CATYEA010000016.1 GCA_958405355.1 uncultured Lachnospiraceae bacterium | reverse complement strand
ATAAAGCTTGCCATGCCAAAGCACAAGTCAGGAGAGTTGAATATGGAGGATGTAAGGGAATCCGGGATGAAGGGCATCCAAGTGTTCAGGCAAAAGCGGCACAGCTTTGTTATGGATTATCGGACACCAAAAATAAAATATAATATTGATTTAAGAAAACATTAAGGCGTATGAGATATTACCGTTTCATTTAAATAATATTTTCAATATGAATAATAAAAAATTAACGAGCCGTATTTGGCTGAAAAAGCTTTTGGAGAGTGCGATATAGAGCTGCCTTTTTCAGTGGCCTGGCAGAAATATTGTTTTGGCAGCAACATCCCATTATTAATATTTTGGAAACAAAAATCAAACAGTACGCAAATAATAAAGGGCTATTCTTTAACCATCAGATGAAAAAAGAATGGGGATTAAAGAAATGGCAAAATCAAAGTTGATCAAAGTAAATGAAAAAATTGCAGAAAATGTTGTCGGCGGCTATAAGAAAATTGAAGAAGGTGTGGTTGGCGGATACAAGAAGATTGAGGAAGGCACCGTGGGCGGCTTTAATAAGATTGCGGACAAATTCGTGGATAATTTTCTGACTAAGGAAGGCGAATCCGTGGCAGAGGCCAGAGCCAGATTGGAAGCAGAGCAGAGGGCCAGACAAGAGGTTCAGGAGGAAAGAAAAGAATCAGGAAAAGGGGGTATCCGGTAATGAAACGAAGTACATTTGTAGCAATGATTTTAGGAGTTATCGGAGGCATTTTGTTCGCCCTAGGAATGTGCATGGCGCTGATTTCAGAATGGAATGCATTCAGGCCGGGAGTGATTATGGGCGCCATTGGTATCGTTGTTCTGCTGATTATGGTACTTGTATGGAGAAAGATGGAAAATAAAGCGCCGATTAAGCTGTCAGGAAAAACAATCGGTGCTACGTTGATTGGTATTGTCGGTGCGCTGCTGTTGGGCGTCGGTATGTGCCTGACAATGGTATGGAGTCATATGGTTATTGGTATTATCGTTGGAATTGCGGGTATTGTCGTCCTTTTATGTTTAATTCCTTTTGTCAAAGGATTAAAATAAAGAGGATAGAATGAAACCGGGGGGATTGAAAATGCGAAAGATACCGAAATTAGGTTTACATTTTCGATTGCTATTATATTTTTTAATGGTTTTATCGGCCACACTTTCCTTAGTGAGTGTGGCCTTTGAGTGTTTTCCTTATATAGCTGAAATCATAATTTATATTCTGGCCGCCATGACATTATCGGTGGGAAGCTACTATTTAATATTGGATATCAGATATATAATAAAGAAGATTATAAAACCGGGCATTGCCGCAAATCCGTATACGAACAGAGTCGCTGGGGATTACAGGCTGAGAACGGTTTTATTTGTCGTTCCGGGCATGGCGGGAAATATGATATTTGCCATGATTAACGGAATAACAGGTATTGTCAGTCGTTCAGCCTGGTTCGGAAGTCTATCTGCATATTATATTTTGTTAAGTATGATGCGGCTTGGTGCAGTATGGCAGGAAAGGAAAATCTCCAAAATCAAACAGGATAAAGAACGGATAGCGAAGGAGATTGCGATATATCGGAAGAATAGTGTATTATTTATTTTAATGGCGGTAGTTTTGGGCGGAATGGTCATTTTGCTGGAAGCTTCTCTTGGGGGCAAAAATTATCCTGGATTTACGATTTATGCCGCAGCATTTTATGCTTTTTACAGAATTATTATGTCCATCATCAATATGATTAAAGTGAACAGTCAGAAATCGCCGCTTCTTATGAGTATTCGGAAGATTGGTTATATTGACGCCTGTGTTTCCATGCTGACCCTTCAGACGGCCATGTTTGCTTCTTTTGCGGATGGACAGGAGGGCTTTGAGAAGCTGATGGATGGAATTACCGGAGGCGTCGTATGCGCCATGGTTTTGGGCCTGGGCCTGCACGGAATCCGTGCTTCAAAGAAAATGAAAACAAATTGGATGACAGGGGGTAATTGTGATGATTCATATACTTGTGGTAGAGGATGATATAAAGTTGAATCAGATTGTCTGTACTTATTTAAATGACAGCGGATTCCAGGCGAAGGGATGTTTGTCAGCAAATGCAGGCTATGAGGAAATGTATAATAATCTGTATGAACTGATTATTTCGGATATTATGATGCCGGAAATTGACGGATTTGAATTTGCACGGACAGTCAGACAAGTCAATAAGACGATTCCCATCTTATTTATGTCAGCAAAGGATGATTTACCATCCAAACAGAAAGGGTTTCAACTGGGGATTGACGATTACATGGTGAAACCCATTGAACTGGCGGAATTGCTGCTGCGTGTCAGAGCGCTGCTGCGCAGGGCAAATATAGAAATGGAACGGAAAATTACGGTTGGAAATCTGGTATTGGATGCGGACGGCCTGAGTGCAGAAATTGACGGAGAGGAAATAAGTCTGACGACCAGAGAATTCAATATTATTTATAAATTATTATCTTACCCGAAAAAGACCTTTTCCAGAGCGCAGCTTATGGATGAATTTTGGGGAGTAGACAGTGATACCAGTCTGCGGGCCGTCGATGTCTATGTGACAAAGCTCAGGGACAAGTTATCGGCGTGTGACGGATTTAAAATTGTGACGGTAAGAGGTCTTGGATATAAGGCGGTATTGCTATGAAAAAAACAGAAAATAAAAATTACGGACCGGTGAAGGAAAGTCGGTTTCCATATTCGTTGTTTGCGATTTATTTTGTGACACTTCTTTTGATGTCAGGTATCCATATGGGCCTGATTGTCCTTGCGAACCGCATGGCATGGAATGCGTTTGTGCAGACCATCATTCCGATGATTTATTGGGGAATGGTATCCGTGGCACTCACTATGTTTACCCGCAGAGAAATTTGTGTTGCCTATGAAGAACCGATTCATAAGCTGGCGGAGGCTGCCGGACAGGTGGCAAACGGGGATTTTTCCGTGTATGTTCCCACGCTTCATGCACAGGATAAATGGGATTATCTGGATGTTATGATTATGGATTTTAATAAGATGGTAGAGGAATTGGGAAGTATTGAAACACTGAAAACGGATTTTGTATCCAATGTGTCCCACGAAATGAAAACTCCCATTGCCATTATCAAGAATTATGCAGAGTTGATAAAGAATGGAGATATAACGGAAGAACAGAGAAAAGAATATGCAGAAAGCATTGAGACAGCGGCCGGTCGGCTTTCGGACTTAATCAGTAATATTTTGAAACTGAACAAACTGGACAATCAGAGAATCACCCCGGAGGCAGAGGTTTACGACGTGTCCAGGCAGTTGTGCGAATGTATTCTTCAGTTTGAAGATGCGTGGGACGAAAAGGAAATCGAGTTGGAAACAGAGATAGATGACAGAGCCATGATAGAAGCGGATGAGAGTCTTTTAGAGCTTGTGTGGAATAACCTTCTGTCCAATGCCATCAAGTTTACGGAACCGGGAGGAACGGTTAAGGTTTGTCAGATATCCGATAAAAATTCTGTGCGGGTATCCATATCGGATACAGGCTGCGGAATGGATAGAAATAGTATGAACCATATTTTTGATAAATTTTATCAGGGAGATACGTCCCATTCAAAGGAAGGAAACGGTCTTGGTCTGGCACTGGTAAAAAGGATACTGGAGCTTATGGATGGAGACATTCAGGTAGTCAGTGAAGAGGGGAAAGGGAGTACCTTTACGGTTATTCTGCCTGTGGGTAATATTTACAAGGATGACGGAGGAATACTGTGATGGATAATGCTGGACAACAGCAGAAAAATTTTGTGGGATATGAATATAAAGAAATCGTTGCCGAGGGCAGCAAGGCGTCTTTTCTGCTGGACGGATATGAAAATTTTGGATGGGAACCCGATGAAAATATGATGGCTCAATGCCGGCCCGGGAATTCCCCGAAACAGAATAAAGTTATTATCTGTATGAAAAGAAATCGGAAAATAATCAATAAAACAGAGCTTACCCGTCTGCAAAGAAACTTTGAAGCCTGTGTCAGTGAAATAGAAACACTGGAAAAAGCAAAGACCTCGGCGGCGGTCATGTGGGCGCTGACTGTGGCCATTGTGGGAACCGCCTTTATGGCCGGTTCGACCTTTGCGGTGACAGCGCAGCCGCCGCATATTCTGTTATGTATACTTCTTGCCGTTCCCGGATTTTTGGCCTGGATATTTCCTTACTTTATTTATAAAAAAATTGTGGGAAGGCAAACGAAAAAGCTTACACCGCTGATTGAAGAAAAGTATGATGAAATCTACGAAATATGTGAGAAGGGAAGTAAGCTCTTGTTTAAAGGAGAAATGAGTGGATTGTAGATGAGATTGAAGAAAGGGGCAGGAATGAGTTATTAAAAGAATCTTCGCAGTATGCCCGGATGGATGAAATCACAGCGACGATGGATATGGGGACTACGGAGGCTAAGGCGCTGTCTCGCTTCCTTGCATTTGAAACTGCTGTTTGCTTATGCATTTGAAATTTGTTCAAATAAAACACTTTACTTTCGTGCTACATTTAAATATAATATGTAGTATGAAAGTCAGGTGAATGAAATGAAAAAATCAGAATTAATAGAAAAGATTGTGAATGAAAATAATGGAATTTTTCGGCTGGAAGATGCCATACATGCAGGAATTTCAAAAACATATGTACTAGATTTTATTAAAAAAAATAATTATGAGCAGGTGGCGAGAGGAATTTACCTGTCTCCCGATGCATGGGAGGATGGCATGTATATCCTTCAGATGAGATACAAGGGCGCAGTTTTTTCACATGAAACAGCGTTGTATCTTTTGGAGATGGCGAATCGTGAGCCGATGCAGTATACGGTTACAATGAAATGGGGATATAACCCTACAAACCTCACGAAGCAGGGAGTGAAAGTATATACCGTAAAAAAAGAGTGGTATTATTTGGGTGTGACACAGGCACGTACCCCGATGGGGCACACGGTGCGGGTATATGATGCGGAAAGGACATTGTGCGATGTATTTCGGGGAAACAACCAAATTGAAATACAGGACAAGCAGACTGCTATCCGGGAGTATGTGGCGAGGAGAAAAAAGGACATTCCCCGATTGATGGAATATGCGAAGATTTTTAAAATCGAGAAAATGATAAAACAGTATTTGGAGGTGTTATTATAATGATCCATACATCGAGACAGCTAAAAGCGTTGGTACGGAATCGTTCTGCCGGGAATAGCGCAAAGGCGCAGACGATCATAAGGAATTATATTATGGAACGGCTGCTTGAGAGGATTTCATTATCAAAATATAAAGATCGATTCATTTTAAAAGGCGGTATGCTAATTTCCGCTTTGGTAGGCTTGGAAAATAGAGCGACAATGGATATTGATACTACAATAAAAAATCTGCCGTTGACTGTGGATGATATGGCGGATATTCTGGCAGAAGTTATAAAGGTAAAAGTAGAAGATGGCATTACTTTTTCGATAAAAAGAGTATCGGAAATCATGGATGAGGCGGAATATCAAGGTGTACGGGCAACGCTGGAGGCACAGCTTGACACCATGAGGACGCCTTTAAAAATAGATATTTCTACTGGTGACGTCATTACACCGAGAGAGATACAATTTGAATATAAGCTGATGTTTGAGGATAGGGCGATTTCCATTTATACTTATAATATTGAAACGGTATTAGCGGAAAAACTAGAAACGGTTGTGTCACGAGGAACTGCAAATACAAGGATGAGAGATTTTTATGATCTGTATATTTTGCAACGGGAAAAAACAGTAGCGATTGATTTCGGGAAATTGCGGATGGCACTGGAAGCAACATGCCAGAAACGGGAATCTCTTGAAGTAATGGAGCGAGGAGCGTATATACTGAATCAAGTCTGTAATGATACAGATACGCGGAAATTATGGGAAAATTATCAAAAAAAATTTGATTATGCAGCGGATTGTCCTTGGGATGTAGTGATGGAATCCATAAAAACCTTATACGAAAGGATAATAAAATAAAATTACTTATGTAATCCAGTCATTTTCGCTTATCGACGAATACCTCTTTCTGTGCTATGATAATGAATATATTATTATAGGCAAAAGAAAGGGGTATTTTTTGATGGGTACAACATCCGGAAATAAACCTGAAAAACATATATGTATAGGCATCCTTGCCCATGTGGATGCGGGGAAAACAACGCTGGCCGAGGGGATTCTCTACCAGAGCGGAAGCATCCGAAAGCTTGGACGGGTGGACCACGGGGATGCCTTTTTAGATACCTACGATCTGGAACGGAGCCGGGGAATTACGATTTTTTCGAAACAGGCCGAATTGACTTTGAAGGATTTGTCGGTCACTTTGCTGGATACGCCGGGACATGTGGATTTTTCGGCGGAAATGGAACGGACACTGCAAGTCATTGATTATGGCATTCTTGTCATCAGCGGGGCCGACGGTATACAGGGGCATGTTCTGACTTTGTGGCGGCTGCTGAAACGGCATCATATTCCGGTGTTCCTTTTTATCAATAAGATGGACCAGGAAGGAACGGACAGGCATCGTATTCTGGAAGAATTGAATGGGCGTTTTGGCGAGCGGTGCGTGGACTTTGGGGCGGATCAGCCTCAGGAAACCTTTATGGAAAATCTGGCGATGTGTGACGAAAGTCTGCTGGACAGTTTTTTGGAATCTGGACAGATTGAGGAAGAAAAAATCATCTCAGCAATTTCGGAAAGAAAAGTATTTCCGTGTTTTTTTGGTTCGGCCTTGAAAATGCAGGGTATTGATGAATTATTGGACGGAATCGAAAAATATGCGCAGATGCCGTCTTACGGAGAAACGTTTGGAGCCCGGGTCTATAAAATTTCCAGAGATGCTCAGGGCAGCCGATTGACCCATATGAAGGTTACCGGGGGCTCTTTAAAAGTAAAAATGCCGTTGGAAACAGGTGAGAAGCCGGACCAGATACGCATTTATTCCGGTGCGGGATTTGAGACAGTAAATGAAGCATGTGCCGGT
Source organism: uncultured Lachnospiraceae bacterium (assembly GCA_958405355.1). Taxonomy (GTDB): domain Bacteria; phylum Bacillota; class Clostridia; order Lachnospirales; family Lachnospiraceae; genus Frisingicoccus. Next base: position 8,910 of record CATYEA010000016.1, on the reverse strand, counting down.
GCGATTTGTGCGGTGACAGGGCTTTCAGACACCCGGGCCGGAGAGGGCCTTGGAATAGAAGGGCGGGGAGCCGCACCAGTTCTGGAACCGGTGCTGACCTATCAGATCGAATTGCCGGAAGGGACCAATGTCCACGACATGTTTTTGAAACTGAAGCAGCTTGAGGAGGAAGAACCTCAGCTTCAAATCGTGTGGAATGAGGAACTGGGAGAAATCCATGCGAAGGTCATGGGAGAAATCCAGATAGAGATTTTAAAAAGCCTGATTGCCGAGCGTTTCCAGGTAGATGTGAACTTTGGTGCAGGCAATATTGTCTATAAAGAAACCATAGAAACAACAGTCGAGGGCGTAGGGCACTATGAGCCGCTGCGCCATTATGCGGAAGTCCATTTGCTTTTGGAGCCGGGAGAGCCGGGAAGCGGCCTTCAATTTGAGAGCCGATGCAGCGAGGATGATCTGGACCGCAATTGGCAGCGGTTGATATTGACCCATCTGGCTGAAAAAAATCATCGGGGTGTTTTGACCGGAGCAGAGATTACTGATATGAAAATCTCACTGGTGGCTGGCCGGGCCCATACAAAGCATACGGAGGGCGGAGATTTCCGGCAGGCGACCTACCGGGCAGTGCGTCAGGGATTGAAACAGGCCCGTTCAGTTCTGCTGGAACCCATCTATGAATATCGTTTAGAAATCCCGTCGGATAGGGTTGGCCGGGCAATGACGGATATACAGAAAATGCAGGGGACATTTTCCACTCCAAAATCGGAAGGCGATATGACGGTGATTGCCGGCAAGGCCCCGGTGGTAAATATGCGGGAATATGCTTCGGAAGTGATAGCTTATACAAAAGGCATGGGGCATCTTGCCTGTACACCGGGCGGCTACGCGCCGTGTCATAATGCGGAAGAAGTCATTGAGGCGGCAAACTATGATTCAGAGGCCGATTTGGAAAATCCGACAGGGTCCGTTTTCTGCGCTCATGGCGCCGGATTCAATGTTCCATGGAATGAAGTGGCTGATTATATGCACTTGGAAAGTTGCTTAAAATCCTCAGAGGAATCTCTGGAAGAAGAAAATCTCACAGAGATGGCAGGACGGCCGGGAGCAGGGAGGAACACTGGCGGCGGAGCTGTGAGTTCCGGGCTGGCAGAAGATAAGGAGCTGGAACAGATTTTTGAGCGGACCTATGGCCCGGTGAAGCGCAGAGAATGGCAGCGGCCCCGGATTCAGAAATCCGTCGAAAGAAAGCCGGAAAAGAAACCGGAGGAAAGTTACTTATTAGTTGACGGATATAATATCATCTTTTCGTGGGATGAATTGCGAAGTCTGTCGGAGGTTAACATTACCAGTGCCCGAAATGCGCTGATGGATATTTTGTGTAATTACCAGGGTTTTAAAAAGGATACATTGATTCTTGTCTTTGATGCCTATAAAGTGGAAGGTAATCCGGGACAGGTATTTAAATATCATAATATTTATGTGGTTTATACAAAAGAAGCAGAGACGGCGGATCAGTACATCGAAAAGACGGTCCATCGGATGAATCGGAAATATCAGGTGACTGTGGCGACTTCCGATGCTTTGGAACAGGTGATCATTCTTGGTCAGGGGGCCCAGCGGTTATCGGCCCAGGGACTTAAGGATGAAGTTGAACAGACCTGCCGGGAAATCCGTCAGATTCTCGAAGAACGCCGCGAAAATGACAGAAATTATTTATTAAATGCTTTACCGGAGGATATGGTAGGCCTGATCGAAGATGTCCGGCTTGGAAAGAAAAAGTTTAAATAGGATAATCCTTACGGTCAGATAAATTTTTGTATAAAGAAAACAATGACGATCTGAAGAATAAAAATCAGAGGAATACCAATAACAAAACGCAGATGTTTTGTTTTGTGATGGAAAATATACATTCCGGCCTCGGCGCCGATACTGCCTCCGATGAGGGCAAGAAGGAAAAGTGTAGATTCAGCGATTCGCCACCGGTTTTTAATGGCACGGCGCTTATCGATACCAAAAATAATAAAGGCTGACATATTGATAATAATAAGATAAATGATTAAAATAGTTGTTAAATTCATTAAATACACCTGACTTTCTTGAACTATCATAACAGACAATGAAGTATTTGACCAGATTTTACGGAGGTTATTATGAAAAAGAAAATAATATTTCTGGATATCGATGGGACGCTGATGGATTTTGACGGAAAGCTTCCCGTAACGGCGAAAAAGGCGCTTCTGAAAGCGAAGACCGATGGAAACCGTCTTGTGTTGTGTACCGGGCGGGTGAAAGCTCAGATATATCCGGAACTTTTAGAGATGAATTTTGACGGAATTATCGCTTCGGCCGGGGCTTATGTGGAATGTGACGGCCGGGAAGTTTACCGACATGTGTCAGATAAAGAGCAACTGAACCGATTGGTAAAATATTTTGAGGATACTCAGACCACCTATATGCTTCAGACGAAGGATGGTGTCGTCATGACGGAAAAGAGCTGGAAAGCCATGGTCCGACATTTCCTGGATATGGGAATGACGGAGGAAAAAATGGAAAAGGTCATGGTGGCAGATGTCTTTTTAAGAGAAGATTTATACGATTGCACCGATGTGGAGAAAATGGCTTATTACGATGCACCAGTATCCATGGAAGAGATTCAGGAAGTTTTAGGAGATTATTTTAAAGTTGAAGGCGCAAGCTATAAAAGCGGCGAAGGCAGCAATGGAGAGATTACCTGCACCGGAGAGAATAAAGCCACAGGAATTCGGCGATATGTTGCTCATGTTGGTGGGGATATGAAAGATACGGTCAGCATCGGTGACGGGCCGAATGACTTGGAAATGCTGGCGGAGACAGCCGTGGCCATCGCCATGGGAAATGCTGATGAAGGACTAAAGGGCATGGCTGATTTTGTCACCGATGATGTGGATAAGAATGGCCTGTGGAAGGCCTTCCAGTGGCTTGATATGAGTCTGTAAAATGCCGGAACTGCGATGCCGGGACTTTAAAGAATCAGTTCCACCAGAAAAACCGCAATGCAGGCGGCTGCAGATACTTTAATGAGGCTGCCGCCTTTCCAGGCCACAATAATGGCAATGACGAAGCCGGCCAGGGCTGACCAGAAATTTTGAGTAGCTGACAGGATGGCCGGAAAGGTCATGACAGACAGGGTGACATAGGGAACATAATATAAAAAAGACCGAATAAAGGTATTTTTAATCTCTTTTCTGATGAGGGTCAGGGGCAGAAGCCGGATGAGGTAGGTGACCCCGGCCATGACGAATATGTAAATATAAATATTATGGGACATGGAAAAATCCTCCTTAAATCGTGTCAATCTTTTGCTTCGGCGGAAGCGGCGGTTTCATCTGGATTAACGGGAAAAAGGGCTGCTGCGCCTCCTGCAATGAGCAGGGTCAGCAAAATGATCCGAAAACCGGAAGAAATCTGGTTCAGCAAAGGCAGCCAGGTAAATATAAGGCTGGCCCCCATGGAGATGAGAACGACTCCGGCGATGATCCGGTTGGTCTTGGATGGCGGAACAATGACGGCGATAAACATGCCGTAAAGTGCCACGCCGAGAGCGCTCAATACCCGGCCGGGTAAGATGCTTCCGGAGAGCACGCCGAGAAAAGTACCGAAGGCCCACCCGGGGGATGCAACGGAGATGACGCCGTAATTGTAAAAGGGGTCCAGTTTCCCTTCTTTACAACTGCATACGCCGAAAATTTCATCTGTATTTCCGTAGGCGATAAAAAACCGATGGAAAAATGGTGTTCCCTGTTCAAGCTTTTGGGACAGGGCACAGGACATGAGGCAATAACGCAGATTGATGACAAGCTGGGTGAATGCCATTTCCATATAGCTGGCCGAGGCGGTGATGATACCGAGACCGGCGAACTGGCCGGCCGAGGTCAGATTGGTCAGTGACAGAAGCACGGCCTGAAATGCCGTCAGTCCGGCATTCTTTGCCATGATTCCAAAAGTAAATGAGACGGCCATATATCCGAGGGCAATGGGAATACCGTCTGTCATTCCCTGCCGAAAGGCTGTTTTATGATTCATAACAATCCTCCCAAATCTATAATATTCTTATTTATTTCCTTTTTTTAGCAGCAAAATCTATTGTAACACGAACCGAAGTCGATGTAAAACACAATCATTTTTAACTGCTTGATTTTTTTGAAATAAAAATGGTATAATTAGCAAGTAATGAAAATTACCATGAGAGTGTATAGCAGCCTGTGAAATCTGCGGCATCGGATTTCCACAAACGCTGATGTTTCGCGCCATCATCTCTCTGCATATTAAGCACTATGACTACTGCCATAGATTATGTGCTGATGGAGGTGAAATCATGAAACGTGTAAAATCTGCGTGTATTTTTCAGACCCTTATTTTTCAGCAGAAAGAAGATTTTGGATATTCAAGAGAACGGGCCGCTGCATTGAATCATGAGGAATTTGAAAGATATAAAGCATCACTTGATAAAACACATACCCGCTATCAGATTACAGAAGAATCTGAACAGCCGGACGGCTCTGTTATTGTTCATGTCAGAAAGCAGTACAATGACCGGGCAGATGTCAGTGAATATTTTGAAAAATAATAATATTAAGCTTAGAAAGTCGGACAGCGAGAGCGTAGAATTTCAGACTGAATTCTACGCTCTATTTTTTTGCGTTTTAAACAGGAGGAATTTATGAATCAGAATAATTATTTAGGAACAGAGAACGTTGGTAAACTGCTTCGGCAATTTGCCATTCCATGTATTTTTTCTTTAATTATTTCTTGTCTTTATAACATTGTTGACCAGATTTTTGTGGGTAATGGCGTTGGTTATCTGGGAAATGCCGCTACCGGAGTCATTTTTCCGATTACAGTTATCGGATGGGGAATTTCACTGCTCTTCGGAGACGGAGCGGCTGCAGCTTTAAGTGTTTCTTTGGGAAGAAATGAAACGAAGCATATTCACCGCAGTGTGGGGAACAGTATGCTGTGTTCCTTTCTTTTAGGTGTTGTGGTCATTGCTGTGGGTTATCTCTGGGGAGATAATTTGTTACTTTTGATTGGAGCAACGGATGCCAATTTGACATTGGCTCATGACTATGGATTTATTATATATGCCATGATGCCGCTGGCCCTGGTACAGAATACGCTGGCATCGATCATCCGTGCCGATGGCAGTCCGAAATACGCTATGGGTGCTATGCTGGCCGGAGCCGTTGTCAATATCATTGGCGACCCGGTTGCGATTTTCGTATTGGATTTGGGAATCAAAGGCGCTGCTTATGCCACTATTTTGGGCCAGTTTGTCAGCTTCCTTATATGTGTGATTTATTTAAGAAAGAGTAAAACTTTTCGGGTTTCTCTGAGCAGCTTCCGACCGGATTTTATACTTTTAAAACACATTATGGCATTGGGAACATCCAGCTTTTTAACTCAATTTTCAATTGTGATCATAACTGTTATTAACAACATATTATTGGTCAAATACGGTGCGATTTCTCCTTATGGAGCGGATATTCCTTTGGCGGCCTTTGTTGTTATTATGAAATTATTTCAGATCGTTTTAAATATTGCCATCGGAATTGCGGCAGGTGCCCAGCCGATTGTGGGATACAACTATGGTGCAGAAAAATACGATCGGGTTAAAGAGTTATTGAAATTGATTGTCAAGTGGACGGCAATCATCTGTTTGATCTGTACGGTTGTGTTTGAGGTATTCCCGTTGTTCTTTATTCGAATGTTCGGCGCGGACGGCGAATTGTATACTCAGTTTGCAGTTTTGTGTCTTCGGATTTATCTTTCACTTATTGTTTTTACCTGTGTGCAGAAGGTTTGCGCCATCTTTCTTCAGTCCATCGGCCATGCAAAGAAGGCCGCGCCGCTTTCGGTTTTGCGAGATGTATTGTTAATTATCTTTTCTCTTATAGCTCCGATGCTTTGGGGAGTGACAGGTATCTTTTGGGCGGCGCCGATTGCCGATATGATTGCTATTGCCATAACAGCCATTGTCATGGTAGATTTGTGGAAGCAGTTAGGAAATGAAACTGCAAAGAGTGATTCGGAAACAGTAAAACCGGTTTTACAGCAGTCTCATGCCGGTGTAGTGATTACCATTGCCCGTGAACACGGTACGGCTGGAAAACATATCGGCCAGTTGGTTGCGGAAAAATTAAATATCCCGTGTTATTATAAAGAAATGACGGCTCTGGCCGCAAAGGAAAGCGGTCTTACAAAAGAATTTATTTCAAATATAAATTCCAATGAAAATGCCGTAATGAAGGAACTTTATTTGAGTACGAATGTTATTCAGCAGGCGATCATTGCCCAGGATAAGGTTATTAAAATGATTGCGGATGCGGGGGCCTGCGTCATTATCGGACGCGCGGCGGATTATGTACTTCGTGACCGGGAAAATGTGGTGAAGATCTATATCCATGCACCGAAGGATTACCGTGTAAAGAAGGTTATGGAAATGTATGGTGACACTGAGGAAGAAGGGCGCCGGAGCATCGAACGTTCCGACGCTGCAAGAGCGGCATATTATAAGAACATTTCCGGCTTTAAATGGGGCGACGTGCATCAATATGATCTTTGTATTGACAGTTCCATAGGTACCGAAGAGAGTGCTGATTTGATATGTGAATATATACGAAAACGTTGATAGGGACAGACCTGGAAAGTTTCGAATCTGGTGGAAATATCCCCACCAGATTTCGGGACTTTTTTTCTTTGCATTTTGGAAGGTTGCGTATATAATAGAATAAGGTAAAAACAGCATTCGACAGAAGGGAGCATATCCGGAATGATAAAAATATACAGAACGGATGATAATTTCATACATGAAGAGGATACCATTCAGGAAGGCGTGTGGATACAGATGATTCACCCAACCCGGGAGGAAGCTATGCAGGTGGCCGAAGAGCTGGAGATTGACATTGATGATGTTATGGCCGCATTGGATGAAGAAGAAAGCTCCCGTATTGAACTGGAACCGGGATATACCCTGATTCTTGTCGATATACCGACGGTGGAGGTCCGGCATGATAAGCGGGCTTACACGACGATCCCTTTAGGTATTATTCTGCTCCAGAATATGATTATCACAGTATGTACGGAGGATACACCGATTCTGCACCGCTTTGTAAAGGGAAGGGTTAAGGAATTCAGTACAAAAAAGAAGATGCGTTTTGTATATCAGATTCTTTTCCGGGCGGCTTCGCTGTATCAGGCCTATCTGAGAGTTTTGGATAAACGGCGGATAGAAATCGAAGAACGCATTGAGGGAGATACGGAAGACGTGGATCTGATGGCTCTGCATGAATTGGAGTCCACATTGGTTTATTTTGCCACGTCACTCCGGGCCAATGGTGTGGTGCTTGATCGTCTGACCCGTTATAAGCGGCTGGAACAGTATCCGGAGGACCAGGAATTGTTGGATGATGTTATTATCGAAAATAAGCAGGCGATTGAGATGACCTCGATATATAGAGATATTATCAACAGTACTCGTGAGCTGTTTTCATCTGTGATCGACAGCCGGCTGAATAATGTCATGAAATACCTGACATCCATTACGATCGTCATGGCGATTCCAACGGTGATTTCCGGTTTGTATGGTATGAATGTCAATGCGGGCGGTATGCCGTTTGCGGCTTCGATTCAGGGCTTTGGTATTATATGTATTATCACACTGCTGATTTGTATACTGGCTCTGTGGCTGCTTCGTAAAAAGAAAATGTTATAGACTATCCGAGAGAGAAAAGAGGTTTTTATTGTGAACACAAAGAATGGCTTGATAAAAATGACCTTTTTGGCAATGATGGTTGCCATCGGCGTGGTTATTTCCCCTATTTTGAGAGTGGAAGGTATGTGTCCGATGGCCCATTTGATCAATATTGTCTGTGCAGTTATGATGGGACCGTGGTATTCGCTGCTGTGTGCCACATTGATCGGTATTATCCGTATGATGTTTATGGGTATACCGCCGCTGGCGCTGACCGGCGCGGTATTTGGCGCCTTTTTGTCCGGTGTTTTGTATCGATTATCCGGAGGGCGGATGATTTTTGCCGTCGTGGGCGAAGTGATTGGAACGGGCATTATCGGAGCTATGGTATCCTATCCGGTGATGACTTTTATCGTCGGAAGAGAGGGGCTGTCTCTGATGTTTTATGTACCGTCCTTTATCTGCGGTACACTGATTGGCGGCAGTGTGGCCTTTATTTTCCTGAAATATCTGAATAAGGGAAAAATGCTGACAAAGATGCAGCAGATGCTTGGTTCCACTGTTCAGGAGAAGCCTTCGGACCTGCGGATGGATGCAGCAGGCATCGGATTCCTCGGAATCATCGTATATTTGGCTGTACTGGTCGTTTCAAAAAATATTTTTCATCTGGACGGAGTCATGGCGAAGATCATTCCGGCCGCTGCATTGATTCTTGTGGAAATCATAGCGGTTGTCTATTATGTCACCCAGTCGAGTAAGGAGCGGGAACAGAAAAATGTTTAGAGATCAGATGTTCAAAGAAATTTGTCAGATTCGGGCAGCGGTGCAGCAGGAAGCGCCGCTGATTCATTGTATTACGAATCCCATTTCAATTCATGATTGTGCCAATGTGGTTTTGGCGGCCGGAGGACGGCCGATGATGGCGGAACATCCGGAGGAAGTAGAAGAAATTACGGCAACCGCCGGAGCGCTGGCTTTGAATCTTGGCAATATTACCGATGCCAGAAAGGCTTCGATTTTAATCGCCGAAAAGGCGGCAATGGCGCGGAAAATTCCTGTGATTCTGGATATGGTGGGCATTGGCTGCAGTCATTTTCGCAGAGACATTACAGAAGAATTTTTGGGGCAGCGTGTACCGGAAGCGCCGCTGATCTTAAAAGGAAACATGTCTGAGTTAAAGG
>CATYEA010000015.1 GCA_958405355.1 uncultured Lachnospiraceae bacterium | reverse complement strand
AAAAATCAATCCTACCCCCTTACAGCCCGCCTCGCAAAGTTTATCCTGGATATGTCCTATAAAGGTTATTATCGGGAACGCCACATCGAGGTGGCAGAGTTTCTGGGAGTCAGCTACCGACATTTACTTTATGTTATGGCCGATTTTGTAAAAAAAGGCATTTTATCAAAGACAGAGCAGGGATACTATATAGAAAATGAAAACGAATTGAAAAAAATCTCCGGGATGTGGTAAAAAGATAAAATCTACACCTTATTATACGAAGTACACCGCCCCGCAGAGCATTTATTGATAAGCAGAACTTTCATAAAGAACATGATTATGATATAATAAATCCATAATAATGGGAGGACGATGCATATGCCTAAAATTATTCCAATTAAAGAATTGAAAAATACAAGTGAAATTTCTGAAATGTGCCATGAAAGTAAAGAACCGATTTTCATTACAAAAAATGGTTATGGGGATATGGTTATTATGAGTATGGAAGCTTATGAGCGGGCACAATTTATGCATACTGTATATGAGAGATTAGAGTTATCAGAGAGAGATAGTAAGGAAGGAAAAAGAAAAGAAGCATTTCAGGCGTTAGAAGAAATGAGGTCGAAATATGGCCTATAATTTGTATATTACGGATGCGGCGAATGAATCATTAGATGATATTGTTTATTATATGGTTTATGAATTGAAAAATCCATCGGCGGCTTTTGGTTTTTTGAAACAAGTAGAAATGAAACTGGAAAAAGTACGCGCGAATCCTGAAATGTATGAACATGTCAGAGATACGAGATTATTGATAAAGGGTTATAGGAAGATACCAGTAGGTAATTATGTAATTATTTATTTGGTAGATGATGAGAAAAAAGAAATTGAAATAAGAGATATTTTTTACTGTAGAGAGGATTATAAGAGATATTTATAAATGAAAAGTATAATGGATAAAAACTTTTTCCAAAATCTTTCCGTCCTCATCAAAAGCGGCGCTTATAAAGGTAAAGAAAGAAGTTTTAAAAATCTGTTACAAATACAGAAAAACCGGAAGGGATGAATCCGGGCGTTTTGCACGTTCAAACGAAGTGCGTTTGCAAATACGCCCGGAGAATAAAAATCCATTCCGGTTTTTCGTTTTATTTGTTAAGATTTTTAATGATTACTGAGCCTTTATAAGCGCCGCCTCAATAAATCCACGGAACAGAGGATGACACTTATTTGGTCTGGATTTGAATTCCGGGTGGGCCTGGGTGGCGACAAACCAAGGATGGGAATCCAGTTCGATCATCTCCACAATGCGGCCATCCGGAGATACGCCGCAGAGGCTCATACCGTTTTCAACCAGTTCCTGACGGTAATCGTTGTTGACTTCGTAACGGTGACGATGCCGCTCATCAATTTCACGGGTTCCGTAAAGCTTATAAGCTTTGGAATTCGGGTCGAGGATACATTTGTAGGCGCCGAGTCTTAAAGTGCCGCCCAAATCAGTGATTCCATGCTGGTCCGGCATGATGTGGATGAACGGGTGGGTTGTTGCAGGATTTAATTCAGAACTGTGGGCATCCGCATATCCCAGAACGTGGCGGGCAAATTCCACGATAGCCATCTGCATACCGAGGCAGAGACCAAGGAATGGAACGTTGTTTTCGCGGGCATACTGAATGGCCGTGATTTTACCTTCAATGCCGCGATCACCGAAGCCGCCAGGGACGAGAATACCGTCCACATCACCAAGAACCTCGGCGACGTTATAGGAACTGACAAGTTCGGAATCCACCCATTTAATATGAACTTCGGCATGATTGGCAACGCTGGCATGCTTTAAGGCTTCAACAACGCTCAGGTAGGCATCGTGGAGCTGAACATATTTTCCGACAAGGGCGATGGTGACTTCCTTTTCAGGATGCTTCCAGGCATCGACCATAGCTTTCCAGTCTTCCAGATCCGGTTCCGGACAGTCAATACCGAGGCGTTTGCAGACAACGTGGGCAAGACGTTCTTTTTCCATAGCCAGAGGAGCTTCATAGAGCACTTCCACATCCAGATTTTCAATAACACAATTCTGAGGAACATTACAGAAAAGGGAAATTTTATCTTTAATATCATCGGTCAGCGGAAGTTCGGAACGGCAGACGATAACGTCCGGCTGAATTCCGAGGGCCTGAAGGTCTTTGACCGTATTCTGAGTCGGTTTGGTCTTCATTTCTCCGGAGCTGCGCAGATACGGAATCAATGTTACATGAATCAGCATACAGTTTTCGCGGCCGATATCATGCTGGAACTGACGAATAGATTCAAGGAATGGCTGACTTTCAATATCGCCGACAGTGCCGCCGACCTCAATGATCGCAATTTCTGTCGCTTTATTCTGGTCATTCCGGTAGAAACGGCTCTTAATCGCATTGGTTATGTGAGGAATGACCTGTACGGTGTTGCCGCCGAAGTCACCGCGGCGTTCCGCAGATAATACATCCCAGTAGACTTTACCGCTCGTCACATTACTGCGTTTGTTCAATGATGTGTCGATAAAACGTTCATAATGACCCAAATCCAGGTCAGTTTCTGTACCGTCATCGGTAACAAAAACTTCTCCGTGCTGATATGGATTCATTGTTCCCGGGTCAACATTTAAATATGGGTCAAATTTCTGCATAGTGACACTGTAGCCTCTGGCTTTCAGAAGACGGCCGAGAGATGCTGCTGTAATGCCCTTTCCAAGACCGGATACAACACCTCCGGTGACAAAGACGTATTTTACTGCCATGATGTTCCTCCTTGTACTGTATGAATCAAAATTGTCGATATTAATAATTAAGACATTATACACCTAAATTCACAGTTTATCCATACTTTTTTCACTGAAAATTTCGGAACAAGTATTGATTTGAAACCGAAGGACCATTATAATAATTAGATGGCAGCCTTAGAGAATGGCTAAAGGAGGAAACATGGAAGATAACAACAGAGATGATAAAAATAAAAAAGATGATAATAAGAAGAATATACAAAATTTGATTATTATTCTGATCACGGCAGTTGTGGCGGTACTGTTGATTCACAGTCTTCTTTCCAAAATGCAGGAAGGCCGGCGTGAAGAAGTACCTTACAACCAGTTCCTTGAGTGGGTGGATGCCGGAGAAGTGAAAAAGGCAGAGATTAAATACGATACCATTGAGTTTGTCAAAGATGATTCGCCGATGGCGATTACTTATTGGACAGGAAAGGTGGATTACGACGGCCTGGCTGAACGTCTTGAGGCCGGAGGCGTGGAATTTAAAGAAGAAGTCAGTTCTTCCAGTTCGATGATCCTGACTCTTTTTATGAGTTATATTCTTCCGATACTTGCCATGGGACTGATGCTCTGGTGGCTGATGCGTTCCATGAAGGGCGGCGGCATGATGGGTGTGGGAAAATCCACAGCCAAAACCTATATGCAGAAGGAAACGGGGATTACATTTAAAGACGTGGCCGGACAGGAGGAGTCGAAAGAATCTCTGACAGAAATTGTTGATTTTCTTCACAATCCGGCGAAATATACGAAGATTGGTGCCAAATTGCCGAAGGGTGCTTTGCTTGTCGGACCTCCGGGAACCGGTAAGACATTGCTGGCTAAGGCCGTAGCCGGAGAGGCAAACGTGCCGTTTTATTCACTGACAGGTTCTGATTTTGTGGAAATGTTTGTCGGCGTGGGTGCATCCCGTGTCCGGGATTTGTTTAAAAAAGCCCAGGAAACTGCGCCGTGTATTATTTTCATCGATGAGCTGGATGCCATCGGCAAAAGCAGAGATTCCCGATATGGCGGCAATGATGAGCGGGAGCAGACATTAAATCAGCTTCTTTCTGAAATGGACGGCTTTGATTCTTCAAAGGGGATTATTGTTCTGGCGGCGACGAACCGTCCGGAGATTTTGGATAAGGCGATCTTGCGTCCGGGACGTTTCGACCGTCGGATAATCGTTGAAAAACCGGATTTAAAAGGCCGTGTGGATATCCTGAAAGTGCATGCAAGAAATGTCCATATGGATGAAACCGTGGATTTTGATGAGATTGCAAAGGCGACGTCAGGAGCCGTAGGTTCGGATCTGGCAAATATTATCAATGAAGCAGCCCTTTTGGCTGTAAAGCGGGGCAGAAACGCCGTATCCCAGACAGATTTATTTGAGTCCGTCGAAGTGGTTATTGCCGGTAAAGAGAAGAAGGACCGGATTTTAAGCCAGAAAGAACGGCAGATTGTTACTTATCATGAAGTTGGCCATGCCTTAGTGGCCGCTTTGCAGAAAAATACGGAGCCGGTACAGAAGATTACGATTGTTCCGAGAACTATGGGGGCTTTAGGATATGTGATGCAGGTTCCTGAGGAAGAGAAATTCCTCATGTCCCAGGTTGAAATGGAAGAAGAACTGGTCACGATGCTGGCTGGCCGGGCGGCAGAAAGTATTGTTTTTGACTCGGTAACGACAGGAGCGTCCAATGATATTGAGCGGGCCACAGCCGTTGCCCGGGCGATGGTCACCCAGTATGGTATGAGCGAGAAGTTTGGTCTTATGAGTCTTGAAAGTGTGGAAGACCGTTATTTGAGCGGTCATACCGTATTAAACTGCGGTCAGGAGACAGCGACAGAAATCGATAAGGAAGTTATGCAGATTTTGAAAGTGGCTTATGATAAAGCCATTGCGCTCTTGCAGGAAAATCGGGAGTGCCTGGATAAAATTGCAGATTTCCTGATTGAGAAAGAAACCATTACCGGAAAAGAATTTATGAAGATTTTCCGGGAGGTTAAGGGAATCCCTGAGCCGGAGGAAGAGCAGGCGCAGGTCTCCGCAAAAGAGGAGGTTGAAGAGGATTCCTGGAAAACAGTGGAAGAACCGCAGGAACGCGAAAAGAGAGCGGATGGCGTAGAAACTATTGCTTCCCGGAAAATGCCGGAAGATAAATAGAAGATAAGAGGTAAACAGCCATGTTTTCCGGCATGGGATGTTTACCTTTTTTAATAAGAAACCAGCAGGCAGAAGCGGATGTCAGAAAAGGAGGTCCTGTATTGTTTGATATTGAAGAAGAGTTAAAAAAGCTTCCGGCCAAGCCCGGGGTCTATCTGATGCACAACGCGCAGGATGAAATCATTTATGTGGGTAAGGCGATTCGTCTGAAAAACCGGGTGCGTCAGTATTTTCAGGACAGCCGGAACCTGACGCCCAAGATTGCCCAGATGGTGACCCATATTGCACGGTTTGAATACATTATCACCGATTCAGAGCTGGAAGCCCTTGTTTTGGAGTGTAATTTAATTAAAGAATACCGTCCAAAATATAATACCATGCTGACGGATGATAAGACTTATCCATATATAAAGGTAACGACCGGGGAAGCCTATCCAAGAATTTTATTTTCCCGATTGATGAAGAAGGACAAATCCAAGTATTTCGGACCCTATACCAGCGCAGGTGCGGTAAAGGATACGATAGAGCTTTTAAGAAAGATATACAAAATACGAACCTGTCACCGAAATCTGCCGAAGGATATCGGTATTGGGCGTCCGTGTCTTTATTATCATATCGGGCAGTGTGAAGCTCCCTGCCAGGGATTGATTTCACAGGAGGAATATCAGAAACAGATTCATCAGGTACTTCAGTTTTTGGGAGGAAATTACGAGCCGGTCATTCAGATGCTCACAGATCAAATGATGAAGGCTTCGGAGGAGATGGCCTATGAAAAAGCCATGGAGTACAGGGATCTGATTCGGAGTATTCAGCAGATTACGGAAAAACAAAAAGTTACAAGCTCCCAGATGGAAGACAAGGATGTCATTGGTCTGGCCCGGGCCGGCAATGAAGCGGTGGTTCAGGTGTTTTTTATCCGAAATGGCCGTTTGATCGGGCGGGATCATTATTATCTGACGGGTGTGGAAAGTGAGAGCAGGTCTGCCGTGCTGACTTCTTTTGTAAAACAGTTTTATGGGGAATCCCCGTTTGTGCCGAGGGAATTAATGCTGCCGGAGGCGATTGAAGATTCGGAGATCATTTTACATTGGTTGTCGGAAAAGCGGGGACAAAAGGTCGTTCTCAGAGTACCAAAGAAAGGCCAGAAAGAACGGCTGGTGGAACTGGCTAATAAAAATGCTCTGAATATTTTAAATAAAGACAGCGAAAAATTGAAACGGGAAGAGGCACGGACCGTGGGAGCAGTCAGGGAACTGGCGGACCTTCTCGGACTGCCGCTGTTGACCCGGATGGAAGCTTACGATATATCCAATATCAGCGGTTTTGAAAAGGTCGGCTCCATGGTTGTCTATGAAAAAGGAAAGCCGAAACGGAGCGCCTACCGGAAGTTTAAGATCCGGGATATCCAGGGGCAGGATGATTATCACAGTTTGGAAGAAGTGTTGACACGGAGATTTACCCACGGTCAGCGGGAACAGAAGGAACTGGAAGCTAAGCATGTGGATGCAGCTATGGGAAGCTTTTCCTTATTTCCGGATTTGATTTTAATGGATGGCGGTAAAGGGCAGGTCCATATTGCCCAGAAGGTTTTGATGGAACTTGGTCTGGACATTCCGGTCTGTGGTATGGTCAAAGATGATTTCCACCGGACACGGGGGATTTATTTCGATGATGAAGAGATTGCCATTGACCGGACATCGGAAGCTTTTAGACTTGTGACCCGGATTCAGGATGAGGCCCATCGGTTTGCCATAGAGTATCACCGGAGTTTGAGAAGCAAGACCCAGGTGCGTTCTATTCTGGAGGATATACCGGGCATCGGCGAGGCGAGGCGCAAGGCACTGATGCGTTATTACGGAGATATTCAAAAAATCCGGGAGGCATCGGTGGAAGAACTGAAACAGGTACCGTCTATGAATGAAGCAGCGGCGGAATCCGTTTATACATTTTTCAGAAAACAGCCGCATTGATTTCTTAGAGAAGTATTTCATGAAGTTAGAAATCATGGTATACTGTGAACAAATGAAAGGAGTAAGGACATGTTTGATCATATACCAGATAATTACCATGTAAAGTTAAGTAAAATTATGGAGCCGTTACGGCTGACCCTTCTGAATCCGGAAGTGGATGTAGATAAAGTAAAAATCCGCCAGTCGGATGTAAACCGTCCGGCGCTGCAGCTGGCCGGATTTTTTGAACATTTTGATTATGAGCGGCTTCAGATTGTCGGCATGGTAGAAAGTGCCTATGTTGAAATGAATTATGAAGACCACGGGATGAAGATGTATGAGAAAATTTTTCAGGCGGGTATTCCATGTATGGTTTTCTGCCGAAATCTGAAACCGGCCGATGAAGTCATTGAACTGGCTACCCGATATCAGATTCCGCTGCTGCTTTGTCCGGATGGCACTTGCGGCTTTATGAATAAAGCAATCCGTATCCTTCAGGAGGAATTGGCGCCGAGAATCTCCATCCATGGCGTCTTAGTAGATGTTTTTGGTGAAGGTGTGCTTATTATCGGTGAGAGCGGTATCGGAAAGAGTGAAGCGGCTCTTGAGCTGATCAAACGTGGACATCGTCTTGTTTCCGATGACGTGGTGGAGATTAAGAAAATCAGTGATACAGAGCTTGTAGGAACGGCGCCGGATATCACCCGGTATTTTATCGAACTTCGAGGTATAGGCATTGTTAATGTCAAGTCTCTGTTCGGTATCCAGAGCGTTCGGGAAACTCAGAAAATCAGCCTTGTTGTTAAATTGGAATCCTGGGATCGGGAACGGGAATATGATCGTCTGGGATTGGATGAACAGTATACAGAATATCTTGGCAACAAGGTTGTCTGCCATTCGATTCCGATTCGTCCGGGACGAAATGTAGCGATTATCGTGGAATCCGCGGCAATCAATTATCGTCAGAAACAGATGGGGTACAATGCGGCACAGGAGCTGTATCGCAGAGTTACAGGAAATCTTCAGGGAAAGCAGGATGATATGTAAAATGGGACAGTGGACAGTAGGTGTTGATGTGGGCGGAACAGAGATCAAGCTTGGATTGTTTGATGACAGACTTCGGGAAAAATGGTCTATTCCGACGAATATACAGGATAATGGGTCACATATACTTTCAGAAATTGCCGAATCCATTGTAAGAAAGTGTAATGATATAGGTATCGAAGCGAAAGATTTGAACGGCGTGGGTATTGGCCTGCCGGGACCGGTCCTGGAGGGAAATATTGTTAAAGGCTGTGTGAATCTTGGATGGTCTGAAATGGCGGTGGCCGATCAGTTTTCAAGTGTTTTGGCAGCAGCCTTTGACCGACAGGTGCAAAGCCAGGCAGCAACCCTCGAAAGCCGGAATTTGGATATTCCGATAAAGGCAGCAAATGATGCCAATGTGGCGGCTCTGGGTGAGATGTGGATTGGCGGTGGAAAAGATTGCCGGAACCTTGTTATGGTCACTCTTGGAACCGGCGTGGGCGGCGGTATCGTCGTTGATGGTCAGATTTTAAATGGTGTGAGTGGCTGTGCCGGGGAAATTGGCCATATAATCTGCGTGGAAGAGGAAGACATTGTTGGAAGATGTAATTGCGGAAACCGGGGCTGTCTGGAACAGATTGCTTCAGCCACGGGAATCGTTAATTATGCCCGGCATTATTTATCCAAATCGGACATACCTTCTATATTAAGAAACCTATTGGAAGAAAAGGGAAGTTTTACTGCCAAGGATGTGCTGGATGCAGCAAAGTCGGGTGATGAAGCAGCAGATCTGATCATGGATAAAATCACCATGTATCTGGGCCGGGCACTGGCCGGAATCTGCGCGGTGGTCAATCCGGAATGTGTATTGATCGGCGGCGGTGTTTCGGCGGCCGGAGAATATCTGCGGGCAATGGTTGAAAAACATTTCAGGGAACAGGCATTTCCTGGTCTTAAAAACACGCCGGTACGGCTGGCCGTATTGGGGAATGAGGCAGGAATTTCTGGCGCGGCCTATATGATCATTTCTGAAAAGAATAGAAAGGATAGCGTTTTATGACATTAGCAGAACAATTGGAAGCGGCGATTGGACAGGGATATGTATGTGAAAATGAGCCGATGAAAAATCATACGACCTTTCGGATTGGCGGACCGGCAGACATCTTTGCGTGTCCACAGACAGAAGATGGCCTGATACGAGGTTTAAGGTGGTGTCAGGATAATCAAATACCTTTTTACATCATTGGAAATGGAAGTAATCTGCTTGTCGGAGATAAGGGTTTTCGGGGCGTTATTTTCCAGATATGCAGAAATCTTGATTTTTCAGAAATTCAGGAAGAGGAAACCGAAGAAATCCGTATCTGTGCCGGGGCCGGAATCATGCTTGCAAAACTGGCAAAGGATATTTCTGCCAGAGGTTATACAGGATTTGAGTTTGCCACGGGAATTCCGGGCACACTTGGAGGTGCAGTAACAATGAATGCGGGTGCTTACGGCGGTGAGATGAAGCAGATCATCGAATCCGTCCGGGCGGTCGATGCCGGCGGAGAGATTCGGAAATTTTCTCTGGAAGAACTGGAACTTGGATATCGCACCAGCCGAATTCAAAAAGAGTCTCTCATAGTTCTGTCTGTTCTTATGAAATTCAAGCGGGGCGATCGGGCGGCTATATCAGCCAGGGTTGATGAATTGTCGCAGCAGCGCCGGGAAAAACAGCCGTTGGAATATCCAAGTGCAGGAAGTACATTTAAACGGCCGGAAGGTTACTTTGCCGGAAAACTGATTCAGGATGCCGGATTGAAAGGATATCGTGTCGGCGATGCTATGGTATCGGAAAAGCACAGCGGATTCGTTATCAATGCCGGAGAGGCGACAGCGGCCCAGGTAAGACAGTTGATGGCGGATGTGGACCGGGAAGTCTATCAGAAATTTCAGGTACATCTTGAACCGGAAGTACGGATGATCGGAGAATTTTAAAGGACATAAAAGGACATAAATGAAGGACAGTTGGATAAATTTGACTTAGAGGAGGCGGAAGATGCGATTTGTTATTGTAACGGGAATGTCCGGAGCAGGGAAAAGCTCCGTGTTGAAAATGTTGGAGGATATCGGTTATTTTTGTGTGGATAATCTTCCTGTGCCGCTTCTGCCTAAATTTGCCGAACTGGCTTCCGGGCAGGAGGAAAATACAATGCCGTTGGTGGCTCTCGGCATTGATATCCGTAGCGGCGAGAGCTTGATGACGGTAAATAAAGTTTTAGAAAATATCGAAGATTTGGAAATTAACTATGAAATTCTGTTTTTGGATTGTGAAGATGCTGTTCTGATCAAACGGTATAAAGAGACGCGCCGACAGCATCCATTGGCGGCCCGGGGACGCATCGAAGACGGAATTAAGAATGAACGAAAGAAAATGCAGTTTTTAAAACAGCGGGCCAGTTATATTATCGACACAAGCCAGATGCTTGTCCGGGATCTGAAAGGCGAAGTGGACAAAATTTTCGTTAAAAATGAGCCGTATCAGAATTTTTATTTGACAGTGCTTTCTTTTGGATTCAAGTACGGTATTCCGACAGACTCGGATTTGGTCTTTGACGTACGTTTTCTGCCGAATCCTTATTATGTGGAAAGCCTTCGTAAAAAAACGGGCAATGACTTTGAAGTCCGGGATTATGTGATGAATTGTAAAGAATCGGTCATGTTTCTGGACAAGATTGAAGACCTGCTGGTTTTTCTCGTTCCTGAATATATCAAAGAGGGAAAAAACCAGTTGGTGATCGCGGTCGGATGTACCGGCGGAAAACATCGTTCAGTGACTATGGCCAATGGCATTTATGAACGGCTTAAAGCGAAGAATTATAGTGTTAAAGTGGAACATAGAGATATTTCCAAAGATGCACTTCGTAACAAATAGACAGGAGTGAAGCTATGTCTTTTTCAGGTCGTGTAAAGGAAGAACTTTCCTATCAGACGGGCAGTGCAATGCATTGTCGTATTGCTGAAATAGCTGCTATTTTGAGCATGAATGGACAGATATTTCAGGATAAAGAAGGAAAAGTATCGATAAAAATACACACAGAAAACCTTGCGGTCGCAAGAAAATACTTTACATTAGTGAAAAAAACATATAATATAGATGTTGACTTATGTATTAGAAGTCATATCCATACCGGCAAAAACCGTACATATATACTGGAAGTGAAAGAGGATTATGCGGCCAGGAAAATATTGAGTTCGGTCAAGTTTATGAATGGTGACGGAAAGATTGAGGAAGACTATGCGATAGTTCATCCGTTGATTTTTCAGAAGGCATGTTGTAAACGCGCATTTTTAAGAGGATTGTTTTTATGTGCCGGTTCAATCAGTGAGCCGGAAAAGACCTATCATTTTGAAATTGTATGCACAACAGTTGAACGGGCACAGCAGGTATGCGATATGATGAAAATATTTAATATCGATGGAAAATGGATTACCCGGAAAAAATATTACGTCGTGTATATCAAAGAAGCATCTCAGATCGTTGACATGCTCAACGTTATGGAAGCCCATGTTTCTCTGATGGAATTGGAGAATATCCGTATTTTAAAAGAAATGAGGAATTCAGTAAATCGACGTGTGAATTGCGAAACAGCAAATATTTCTAAGACTGTATCTGCGGCGGTGAAACAGATTGAGGATATTACGTATATCCGGGATACCGTAGGATTCAGTGAGTTAACCGATGGATTAAAAGAGATAGCCCAGCTTCGGCTGGAGTATCCGGAGGCATCATTGATCGAACTGGGGAAACTGTTGTCGACTCCTGTAGGTAAATCCGGTGTGAATCACCGATTACGTAAGTTGAGTCTCTTGGCAGACGAGTTAAGAGCTAAAAGTTAGCAAAGGGTAGAAAGGCAAGGTACAATTATGGTTTCAAAGAGTATGACGATTAATATTCCAAAAGGGTTGGAAGCCCGGCCGGTAGCATTGCTTGTTCAGGTTGCAAGTCAATATGAGAGCAGCATTTACGTGGAGATTCAGGAGAAAAAGGTAAATGCAAAGAGCATTATGGGAATGATGAGCCTGGGACTGGCTGAAGGTGAAAAAATTACCATTATTGCAAACGGACCGGATGAAAACGATGCTGTAGAAGCGATTGACAAATATATATCAAAGCAGTAATTACATTACTATGTTCCTTAAAATCGAAGGTGCAGATATGCGCCTTCGATTTTCTAAAAATAAAAATAAAAAAGAAAGGGAGGAAAAGGGATGAGTACTAAAGGAATCAAGAAATTTAGAAAAGTACTGGTTGCAAACCGGGGAGAAATTGCGATTCGTATTTTCCGGGCATTAAATGAGCTGGGAATCGGAACGGTTGCAGTTTTTTCAAAGGAAGATAAATATGCTATGTTTCGTACGAAAGCAGATGAGGCTTATCTTTTAAATCCGGATAAAGGACCGGTCGATGCCTATCTGGATATTGATACGATCATTCGTATAGCAAAGGAACATCAGGTGGATGCGATCCATCCGGGTTATGGATTTTTATCTGAAAATCCATATTTTGCGGAAGCCTGTGAAAAGAGCGGTATTGTGTTTATCGGACCAACGGCAGATATGATGCGCGCCATGGGAGATAAGATTTCTTCAAAGAAAATGGCGATGGAGGCTGAAGTGCCGACGATTCCTGGTATTGACAAAGCCGTGGAGAATTATGAAGAAGTTGAAAAGGCGGCAGATTTTATCGGATATCCGGTAATGCTGAAAGCTTCCAACGGCGGCGGCGGCCGCGGTATGCGTATCGTTAATTCTGCGAATGAATTGGAAAAAGCTTACCGTGAAGCCAGAGAAGAGTCCAGAAAAGCTTTTGGTGATGAACAGATTTTCATTGAAAAATATCTGAGAAGCCCAAAACATATCGAAGTTCAGATCCTGGCAGACAATCATGGAAATGTCGTTCATCTTTATGACCGTGACTGTTCAGTACAGAGACGTCATCAGAAGGTTGTGGAATATGCACCGGCCTTTACTGTACCGGATGAAGTGCGTGATGAGATTTTCGCAAGCTCCATCCGTTTGGTGAAACATGTGGGCTATCGGAATGCAGGAACATTGGAATTCCTTGTGGATGATCAGAATCATCCATATTTTATCGAGATGAATCCGAGAATCCAGGTAGAGCATACTGTATCTGAAATGGTTACAGGCATCGATATTGTCCAGTCTCAGATCATGATCGCAGAAGGCTATACACTTGATTCTGAGGAAATCGGAATTCCTTCCCAAGATGCCGTAAAACTGAACGGTTATTCCATTCAGACACGTATCACAACCGAAGATCCGGTCAACAACTTCCTTCCGGATACGGGAAGAATCACTGTTTACCGTTCTGGTTCGGGTAATGGTCTGCGACTGGATGGCGGTAATGCTTATACAGGTGCAGAAATTCAGCCTTATTATGACAGCCTTCTTGTTAAAGTTATTTCCTATGACCGTACATTTAAAGGCGCTATCCGGAAATCTCTTCGTGCATTGAAAGAGATGCGTATCCGAGGAGTTAAGACAAATATTCAGTTCCTGATCAATGTGCTGAATCATGAAGTTTTCCAGGAAGGAAAATGTTATACAACTTTTATTGAAGAGACACCGGAACTGTATGATTTACAAAAAGGGCAGGACCGTGCCACAAAGATTCTTGAGTTTATCGGTGATAAGATTGTCAATCCTCAGAATGGTGAGAAACCATATTTGGAAACCCATCGCCCGCCGGTATATGATGAGACGAAAACCATTTATGGTGCACGGGATGAATTCCTGAAACTGGGTGCAGAGGCATTTACACAGAAAATTCTCAGAGAGGACCGTCTTTATGTCACAGATACGACGATGCGTGATGCTCAGCAGTCTCTGTTTGCAACCCGTATGCGTACAAGAGATATTATTGATGCAGCTCCGGCGGCCAATGCTTTCCTTGCCAATGCTTTCTCTGTAGAAGCCTGGGGCGGTGCAACTTATGATACAGCCTATCGTTTCTTAAAAGAATCTCCATGGCGCAGACTTTCCACATTACGTCAGTTGATGCCGAACACACTGATTCAGATGCTGATTCGTGCATCGAATGCGGTTGGCTACAGCAATTATCCGGATAATGTGGTTAAAGAATTTATTCAGGTTTCCGCGGGCCGTGGTATTGATGTATTCCGTATTTTTGACAGTCTGAACTGGATGGAAAATATGAAGATGCCGGTTGAAGAAGCTTTGAAGACCGGAAAGATCGTAGAAGGTGCAATTTGCTATACCGGTGATATTTCCAATCCAAATGAGACAAAATATACATTAGATTACTACATGAAGAAGGCCAAAGAAATCGAGGCTATGGGATGTCATATCCTGACAATTAAGGATATGGCCGGACTGCTGAAACCATATGCGGCTAAGACATTGATCACCGAGCTGAAAAAAGAACTGAATATTCCGGTGAACTTACATACACATGACACAACAGGAAGCGGTGTGAGTACCGTATTAATGGCTGCAGAGGCTGGTGTGGATATTGCCGATATGGCCATTGAATCCATGAGCTCCATGACAAGTCAGCCGTCCATGAATACCATTGTCGCAATGATGGAAGGAACAGAGAGAGATACAGGACTTAATCTGGCGGAACTGCATGAACTTAGTGAATACTATGCCCGTGTACGTGAGGTTTACAAACCATTTGAAAGCGGAATGTATTCTCCGAATTCTGAAATTTACAAATATGAGATTCCTGGCGGTCAGTATTCCAACCTCCTGGCTCAGGTCAAGGATATGGGCGAAAAGGAACGTTTTGATGATATCAAACGTCTTTACAAAGAAGCCAATGATCTGCTCGGAAATATTGTAAAGGTAACACCAACCTCCAAGGTTGTCGGCGACCTGGCAATCTTCATGTTTAAGAATAATCTGGATAAAAATAATATTCTCACAGCAGGAAAAGATATTTCTTATCCGGAATCTGTCGTAGAATATTTCAAGGGTATGATCGGCCAGCCGGATGGGGGCTTCCCGGAAGAATTCCAGAAGATTGTTCTTAAAGGTGCGGAACCGATCAGTGTCCGTCCGGGAACATTGCTGGAGAGCGTGGATATTAAACAGATTGAAGCTTACTTAAAGAGCAAATTTGATCTGTCTTCCTTTACACCGTTGGAAATCCGTCAGAAAGCAGTCAGCTATGCCCTCTATCCGAAGGTATATGAAGATTATTGCAATCATCTGGAAGCTTACAACGATGTATCCCAGCTTCAGAGCCATGTTTACTTCTATGGCCTGAGACCGAGAGAAGAGACAATCGTAAATATCGGTCAGGGTAAGACATTGATTATTAAATATATCAGTAAGACTGCTGCTAACGACGAAGGAAAATGTACATTGACTTTTGAAGTCAATGGTTCTGTCCGTGAGATCGTGGTCGAAGATAAGAATGAAATCGTTCATGTAAATCAGAAACCAAAGGCAGACAAATCCGATCCGAAACAGATTGGTTCCTCCATTCCTGGAACGGTATGCCAGATTTTTGTTAAGAAAGGTGATAAAGTCGATGTCAATACACCGCTTCTCGTTGTAGAGGCTATGAAGATTGAAACGACCATCGTTTCGAAAACGGCTGGTGTTGTCGATGAGATTTTTGTTGCTGAGGGCGAGAAAGTAAATTCTGAAGACCTGCTTATGACATTTAAACTGTAAAAATAAAAGGATTCTCTCCGGGCAAATCTTGAGATGATTTTTCTCGGAGAGAATTTTTTGTATTTTTTGTGAAATTACTATTATTTTTTTAGAAAATATTGTAATATTACATATATGATTTTCAGGAAGGAGAGGCGCGGACATAATCTGATCGGAGATTTTGTAACGCGGAGAGAATGATGTCTGATAAAGAAAAGAAAATGACAAAGTATGATATGAAGATGCAGCGCCGGCGCGAAGAGGAATTAAGGCAGCAGAGAAAGTCCAGGTATTCGGCGATTGCTGCGGTGCTGGTCGTTATTGTCATCGTCGCGGTACTTGCAGTTAAAATTGACGGGGGTTATCAAGACAAACAGGGCGCTTATGTGACCGTTGGAGAGCATGAGG